>JAAZOH010000021.1 GCA_012797845.1 Candidatus Beckwithbacteria bacterium | reverse complement strand
TGCTTTGTATCAGCCATAGAAATAAGACTTTTGACCACTACCATACCATGGTACTATGATAGCTAGATTCCGTCTAGATTTATCGTAACATATTTAGCCATTATGAAACAGCTAGCATTTACTGCTTTAGTTAAAAATCGGATTTTGCAAAAAATCGGTATTACTATTCTAATTCTTCTTATTCCTGTTGATATCATTTTTTTGTACGGTTTTTACTACCTAGGTCAGGTATATCCAAAAGTTACCATAAACCAATATAGTGTTGGTGGTAAGGATAGCAAAGAAATAGCTGATATGATTTTGGGTGATTTAAAACACCGGCAGGAAACAGTAACCTTGCTAACAGATAGTCAGAAATATCAGCTTTCTGAAGCTAATCTTGATCTTCGTTTTGATATTGATCAAACTATTGAAAATGCGTATCAACTTGGCAGAAATAAAGATTTTTTTCAAAATACCTATAACCGATTTAATTTACTTCAGCATGGTAAAAAACTCCAACTTGTAGTTTTGGTCAATGAAACCAATCTCGATGAATATATAGCTTCTATTGCCGCTGGGCTTAATGAGCCTATGATTCCACCAACTATTACTATTGAAAGTAGTAATGGTCAAAAAGAAGCTACGGTTTCAGCTGGCCGAACCGGCAAAGAACTGGACACTAAAAAAACTAAAACCGATATTGTTGACGCCTTTGCCAGTCAAAATTTTAACCCAATTACATTGCAATTTAACCAAGTTGCCAAGCCAGTTAGTCAAGCCCAAATTGATAAAACTCAAAGCATGGCTAATCAACTTTTGAATAAAAAAATTATTTTAAAACAAGACGGCAATAACTGGGAACTAAATGGCGAAGAATTGATCAATTTTTTGTCCTTTTACGACACGTTTGAACAGGAAAAAATTGCTTCCTGGTCCGCTCAACTGGCTCAAACCATTGACCGACCGCCGGAAAATGCACTTTTTGAATTTGATGGAGAAAAAGTTACGGCTTTTAAACCAGCTAAGGATGGTTTAGTCCTAAACCAAGAAGATACGACTCAAGCTATCAAAACTGGTATTTTAACTTTGGTTGATCAAAAGGACCAAACTGAATATGACATTACCCTTAAAATCCAAACTAAAGAACCGGATATTAAAACTGGCGAACTTAATGATCTAGGTATCAAAGAACTGATTGGTAAAGGCGAATCTTGGTTTGGTCATTCTATTGCTGGCAGAATTCACAACTTGACATTGGCAGCCTCAAAATTCCATGGAGTTTTAATCAAACCAGGTGAAGAATTTTCGTTTAATAAAACTGTGGGTGAAATTGACCAAGCCCATGGCTATCAACAAGCCTACATTATTAAAGAAGGTCGAACTGTACTTGGCGATGGTGGTGGGGTTTGCCAGGTTTCTACTACTCTATTTCGAGCTGCTTTGGATGCTGGCCTTGATATCACTGAACGTCATGCTCATGCATATCGCGTTTCCTATTATGAGCAAAACTATGAAGTTGGAGTTGATGCGACTGTCTTTTCACCCAGCACTGATTTTAAATTTATCAATGACACTCCTGGTCATATTTTGATTCAAACCATGACTGATCCTAATAATTTGTATATGAGATTTGAGCTTTTTGGTACCAGCGATGGCCGCCAGGTAGAGATCAGTAAATCCCGAGTCTGGGATCAAACTCCTCCTCCTCCCGATATGTACCAAGATGACCCAACTCTACCTGCTGGAGTGGTTAAACAAATTGATTGGGCTGCTTGGGGAGCCAAAACTGCTTTTGATTGGAAGGTGGTCAAAAATAACGAAGTTCTGCACGAAAAAACTTTTTATTCAACATACAAACCTTGGCAAGCAATTTATTTAAAAGGGACGGGAGGAGTTTAAGCATGAGTCAAAGACATCAAATTATCCCTCGTACAATTTGTCTGGTTTTTAATGAAAAAGGGCAAATTTTACTGCTTAAATTTTCGCGGGAAAAAGGTAAACTGGCTGGTTTTTATGATCCGCCCGGCGGTCATATTGAGCTTGGTGAAGGCATTATTGCCAACACTAAACGGGAAGTTTTAGAAGAAACTGGCCTAGAAATTGAAAAGGTTGCGCTGCGTGGCGTTGTTCATGTTGCTAATTTTTTTGGTAAAAACCTGATGCTTTTTGTGACTACTAGTCAAACTAAAACAGTAAATCTTAAATCAAGTCTTGAAGGTGAACCCATGTGGATCAATCTTCAAGATTTAGATGCTATTAAAATTTTTGATGATTTAAAGGCAATTATTAAGCAGGTAAAATCACTTCCCCAAAATACGGTTTTCACTGCCCGAAGCGAGTTTGATAAGAGTGGCAAGATGGTCAGATGGGAAATTGAGGTTTAAAAAACTTGATTTTAATTTTATTTTCTTTATTATCAGTAGTACTTAGCAAACATTAAAAAGGAGGTCTTATGAAAGACACTATTTCCAATTTAGCTAAAGCATTTATTGGTGAAAGCCAAGCCCGTAATCGCTACACCTTTTATGCCAAGATTGCCCAAAAAGAAGGCTATGAAGAAATTGCGGCTAATTTTGAGCTTACTGCTGCTCAGGAAAAAGAACATGCCAAATGGCTAATGCGACTGATCAATCAACTCAAGGAAAAAGAGCAGTTTGACAGCTTGCAAGTCGAAGCCGAAGTTCCAACTACTTTAGAAACTACTATTGAAAACTTGAAAGCTGCTATTGCTGGGGAAAATTATGAATATACCAGTATGTATCCTGGCTTTGCCGACATAGCTGAAAAAGAAGGCATGAAGGAGATTGCTGCTCGCTTGCGTTCAATTGCAGTAGCTGAACAAAATCATGAAGATCGGTACAAAAAATTCCTCAAGCAGCTCGAAGAAAAGACTGTCTTTAAAAAGAAACAAAAAGTAACCTGGGTCTGTCGTAATTGCGGTTATGTTCATGAGGGAACTGATGCTCCTATGATTTGTCCATCTTGCTCTCATCCTCAAGCTTTTTTTGAAGTTAAAAAATAAGGAGGCATCTATGGCTAAACGTCATCAAATTTTCCGCTGCAATGTTTGCGGTCATATTATTGAAGTGCTGCAAGAAGGTAGTGGCACCTTAGTTTGCTGTAATCAGCCGATGGAGCTACTTGAGCCTAAAACCCAGGATCAAGGCCAGGAAAAACACGTACCAGTAGTAGAAAAAACTGCAAATGGCATCAAGGTTAAAGTCGGAGAAATAGAGCATCCCATGGAAAAAGATCATTTTATCCAGTGGATTCAGCTTATTGCCGACGGAGTTTGCTACCGTAAATTCCTACATCCCGGTGAAAAACCGGAAGCTGAGTTTGAGGTTCAAGCTCAAGAAATGACCGTGCGGGAATATTGCAATCTGCATGGCTTGTGGCAAAAGTAAACTAAAAAACATTAATTAATTGGAGAGCCAAATTTCAAAATATGAAATTGATTCTTACTCGTCATGGTTTAACCGAAGAAAACATTGCGGGTATTATTCAAGGTCATCTTCCAGGTAAATTATCTAAGGAGGGAATAGAACAAGCTAAGAAATTGGCCAAACGCCTCAAATCAGAACGCATTGATGCAATTTATTCAAGTGATTTAGCCAGAGCTGCAGACACTACCAAAGAAATTGCTAAATATCATGCTCATATTATTGTAAATTATGTTCAGGATCTAAGAGAAAAATTTTTAGGTCCCTGGCAAGGTAAAAGCAAAGAAGAGTTAGGTTTTGGTAAAGAAACCAGTTTAACTAGTGTTACTTGTGAAGTTGGTGAAAGTACTGAAGAACTTTTTAATCGCGCTTCTCAATTTTTACAAACAGTTTTGAAAAAGCACTCTCAAGAAACAGTCTTGATGGTTGGACATAATGGAATCAATCGTGCCCTAATTGCAGCCTTGACTTCAAAAACTCATCAGGATTTACGGACAATAGAAAAACTCAAAAATACTTCTGTTTGTATTTTTGAAATTGATGAAAATAAAAACTATACTATTATTAGTTTTAACTGCATTAAACATTTGAAATAACTATGAAAAAAATCTTCATTTCTTTTTTGTTTTTTTCTGGCATTTTATTGACTGCTTGTAATACAAGTGCTTCTACCCAAAATCAATCTCAGCCACAAATTTCACCTACTCAAAGTCAAACTACTTCCACTCCCGACAATACCACGGAGACTAAAACATATTCATTAGATGAAGTAGCTAAACACAATGGTGAATCTGATTGTTGGCTGGTAATTCATGATAAGGTTTATGATGTGACCAAGTTTATTCCAACTCATCCTGGTGGAAAAGCAATCGTGCAAGGTTGTGGTATCGACGCTACAGCCCTATTTGACAGCAAGCCAGCTCATGCTGGTAAAGCTCAGGATTTGCTCCCGGATTATCTTATTGGTAGTATTAAATAATGCTAACTCAAATCACTTTTTTTCTAATTCTTGGCAAACCATTGATTATGTATCTGGGGATTATAACTCTTCTCTTATTAATCCTAACTGCTAGTATTCCCACGCTACAGAAAAAGGGTATTAAATTTTTACCTTTCAAATATCATTCCACCTTAGCCCGTATTACGATCGGCTTGGCTATTGTGCATGGGGTTTTAGGGTTGGGGATTTATTTTTAGTTATAAAAACAGTTTGTATATAAATGAGTTATGTAAAGTAACCTTTTCCTTTACTTATGAGTATGTTAATTCTCACTTCCAGTGGTAAATTTATTATTCAAAATAATATAAATCAATATTTACCTAAAAAAATTACGGACTGTAAAATAGCCTACATCTCTACTGCATCAAAGAAGGTGCATGATGATTCTTATGCAAAAAACTTCCAAAACACAATAAACAAGCTAAACTTCTCCTTTAATGATATTGACATAGCTGGCATGAATGAAGGCGAGCTAAGAAAGGCACTAGATGGACATGACATTATTTTTGTTGAGGGAGGAAACACATACTATCTACTTAAATCTGTCAGAGATAGCAACTTTGAAAAAGTGATTAAAGAAAAGTTATCTGAAGGAGTTGTATATATTGGTTCAAGTGCTGGTTCATATATCACAGGCCCATCTATCATAATGTCAACGTTTAATGAGCGTGGCTTTGATAGATTTGGTATTACCGATTTTACTGCTATGAACATTGTGCCTTTTTTATTAAAAGCTCATTACACACCTGACATGATGGAACGTTTAAAAAAAGATTTTAGTAATACTGGTCATCCATTGAGGATATTAACTGATAAGCAAGCTCTAATAATCAATAATGGAGCAGTTCAGCTCTTAGGTGAAGGAGATGAAATAATACTGTAAGTTTGATTTTAAAAAGACGGAAAAGTCTACATTACATAACACCAGATATTCGGCTACATGTCTTTTCCAAATTAATTACTCAAATTCTAAAAATGATTATTAACTTTAATAAGGTGCTTAGAATTTCAGATATCGAGGAAACATTAGTCAAAATATTCTTTTTCGCTTTCAATCCTACTCCCCTCCCCATGTCCAGAATAAATAATGGTCTCATCTGGTAATGCAAAAAGTCTGGCAATTGACTTCTGTAAATCAGCGCTTGAGCAGTAAGAAAAATCAGTTCGACCAAACCCTCCACCCGCAAAAAGCACATCCCCTACAAAAACGCAACTTGCTATGTCATTCTGAGCAGAGCGAAGAATCTTTTTTTCAGCAAGATCCTTTGCCTTCGATTTCATCGAAGACTCAGGATGACACGGAAAGTAAAGACTCGCTGAGCCAGGGGTATGGCCAGGAGTGGGGATAATTTTAAAGTCAAATTCTTTAGGTAGAGACAATTCACGAATTGTCTCTATAGATAGCGGTGTAATTTTCCTTGGTGGCCAAGCTTCGACTTTTTCACCTAAAAAATGACTAGCAGTTTGGCTTAATCTCTCAAGAAGAAATTCATCCTTGGGATCAAGCAGAAAAGGAATGTTAAAATTTTCTTGAAGTTCAAAAGCTGCCATTACATGATCAAAATGACCATGAGTAGCAAGCATAGCAAGAGGTTTGAGTTGTTCTTCTGAGATTTTTTGAGCTATTAAGTCAGCATCATCTCCAGGATCAATGATTAATGTTTCTTTATTTTCGGCAATCAAAAGATAGCAATTAACCTGTAATCGGCCAACTGGAATGGTAATAATTTCCATATTTTTCAACAATTTTACTAAATTTCCTGATGAAAACCTCTGTTATTCGTGATATTATACTAGCATTGAATTTCTTACTTCTGCTAGTGTCATCCAATCGAAGCTAGAAACCTTATCAAATAAGATTTCTCAACTTCGCTCGAAATGACAATCAAAATGCATGCTAGATAAAAACTATAATCATCAAGACTGGGAACCAAAAATTTACCAGCTCTGGGAAAAAAGCAAACACTTTACCCCCAAAATAGATCCAGCAAAAAAACCATTTACCATCATCATGCCACCGCCAAATGCTAACGGTAGTCTTCATATTGGCCATGCTAAGTTTGTGGCTTTGCAGGATATTATGATCCGTTACCATCGTATGCTGGGCGATGCGGCTTTATATTTACCCGGAGCTGATCATGCTAGTATTGCTACTCAGGTTTCCTATGAAAAGATTTTAGCCAAGAAAAAGGTGTCTCGTTTTGATTTAGGCCGGGAAGAATTTGTCAAACAATGCCTTGATTTTACGCTGAACAATAAAGACACCATGTTTATGCAAATCAAGAGATTGGGTGCTTCCGCTGACTGGAGTCGGGCTAAATTTACCCTAGATCCTGACGTATCAGCCCAGGTTCTAGATACATTTGCAGCTTTGCATGAAGATAAATTACTCTATCGAGCTCACCGGATGATCAACTGGTGCCGCCGCTGTGCCACCGCTCTATCCAATTTAGAAGTAGTTCATGAAGAAATTGAAGGTAAGCTTTATCACATTGCTTACTGTATGGCCCAAAAAGCTGAGTTTACCAACCAACAACGCTTTATTGTGGTTGCCACTACTAGACCTGAAACATTACTAGGTGATACGGCTGTGGCTGTTCATCCGGATGATGACCGCTATAAACAGTTTATTGGCAAAACTATCATGGTACCGTTTGTAAACCGAGAAATTCCGATTATTGCCGACAAGGCTGTTGACCCTGAATTTGGGACTGGGGCAGTTAAAGTCACCCCGGCTCATGATCCAAAAGATTTCGAGATTGGGCGGCGCCACAAATTACCCGTCATTCAAGTGATTGATTTTAGAAATAAAATGACCAAAGAAGCTGGTCAATTTGCCGGCATGAATGCATTTGAAGCTAGAGAGGCTATTATCAAAGAGCTAAGTCGGATGGACCGAGTTTTAGCAGTTAAGAAATTTAAACATGAAGTGGGTCATTGTGAACGTTGTAATACAATTGTTGAACCTCAAGTTTCTCTACAATGGTTTGTAGAGATTGAGCCCCTTGCTAAACCAGCTTTAAAAGCCATTGAAGATAAAAAAATTACTATCATTCCTAAATATTTCAAAAAGATTTATAAAAACTGGATGAACGATATTTATGATTGGTGTATTAGCAGACAGTTGTGGTGGGGTATTCAAATTCCGGCTTATTACTGTGGCACCAATGGTTTGTCAGACTTGCAAAAATTGATGAACCCAGACCTGGTTGAGAAAAATAAACGTAATGAAGGCTGTGGTAAATATGTAGTTTCAGCTACTAAACCAGATAAGTGCCCGTACTGTGGCAACACTAAGCTAATTCAAGATCCAGATACCTTAGATACTTGGTTTTCATCTGGCCAATGGCCATACACTACTTTGGGTTATCCTAAATCCAAAGACTATCAATACTTCTATCCCACTACAGTCATGGAAACTGGTTATGAAATTTTGTTTTTCTGGGTAGCCCGGATGATTATGTTTGGTTTGTATCGAACCGGTCAGATTCCTTTTGAGAAAGTGTATTTACATGGTTTAGTCCGTGATGCTTTTGGTCAAAAGATGAGTAAAAGCAAAGGCAATGTGGTTGATCCTTTAGAAAGCATTGAAAAGTTTAGTGCTGATGCCCTGCGCATGGCTTTAGTAGTTGGTTCCACCCCAGGCAAAGATATGTCTTTAGGTGAGCCAAAAATCAAAGGCTATCGTAATTTTGCCAATAAAGTTTGGAATATTGCCAGATTTATTGAATTAAATTCTCAAGGTAAAACTATTAAGCCATTTTCTGCTAAAACTAAACTTGAGAAACAAGATGCAGCTTTTATCAAAAAACTGGATAGTTTAATTAAACGAACTACTAAATATTTGGAAAACTTTAAGTTTTCTTTAGCTGGCGAAGGTTTGTATGAATTCATTTGGCATGAATTGGCCGACAAATATATCGAAGAGTCTAAAGATAGGCTTCAAAATGGTGATGAAGAAGTTTTGAGTGTACTGCATTATAGTTTGAAAACTTGTCTAAAACTCTTACATCCTTTTATGCCTTATGTCACCGAAACTATTTGGCAACAAACTAAAACTAAAGATGAAACTGATTTAGTAATTACTTCTTGGCCAACAGTCTAAACATGAATTCTCAGGTAAAGTTTATTTACTTTGATATTGGCAATGTAATTGCCAGTTGGCGAATAGCTGAAAAAAAACTGTTTGAGCTGACTGATTGTGATGATTTTGACTATTTTATGAAAGTTTACCAGCCAGCTGATGATGATGCTAATCTAGGTAAAATTTCCACCCAAACAATCTGGACTATTCTTAGCAAAGAATTTGGTTTAAAGGATAATTTTGATTTTATCAGTTGGTGGGCCCAAAACCATGAAGTTATCATGCCAACTCATTTTCTTTTACAAGAGATAGACAAACTTTTCCAGATTGGATTTTTAACCAATATTTATCCAGATATGCTTGAGGCCTTTTTTAAATTTCAAAAAATACCTAAAATTAAGTATCGTCATGCTGTCCAATCTTCAACATGTAATGTCATGAAACCAGATATGACAATTTATAAAAAAGCAGCAGAATTAGCTTCTTGCCCACCACAACATATTCTGTTTATAGATGATTTGGAGAAAAATCTGCAACCAGCTCGTGATTTAGGTTGGCAGACAGTTTGTTTTGATGAGACAAATCCTGAAAAATCTGTTGAGAAAATTAGAGCTATTTTAAATCTCTAAACCCATAATTAATTGCTTTAAGCTTTTATGACCAGTTTTATATTTTGAAGATAAGAAATCTTTTTTACTTACCCACCGATATTCAGCAATGTTTTCTTGAGCCGGATTTTTAGCAAGATCAATTTTAGTATTTTTTGGCTTGCATAAAAAAGTACTACAAATAATTTGAACCGCATCTCCTAATCTAAAAAACCACCATAAACCAACGGGTTTAACTATTATCACTTCCATGTCCAATTCCTCTTTTACTTCACGAAATAAAGTATCATACGGAGATTCTCCATAATCAACTTTGCCACCAGGTAAATCCCAAACTTCCTGTCCAGCTACAATTTGCCGTATGATAAGAAATTTATGATTATGAAGAATAATAGCTTTAACCGCTGGATAAATTTGTTGCATATAGAAATTATAACTCAATTTCAATTACCTTTTGCCGGCTTGTTTCACCTTGCAATAAATCAACTGCCGATTTTTTAACTTTAAAATAATCAGCCAGAAGTTTGATAACAGCTTCATTAGCCTGACCTCCAGCAGCAGGTGCAGTAGTTTTTACCTTATAAAGATTGGAAGAAATTTCTTCAACACTATTTACTCTGGCTTTAGGGGTTACTTTAACCGTTATTTTCATTCTTAATGTTTTTGCTTAAATTCCTGGGTCAGTTCTTTCCTGACTTTGCCAAAATAGCTAAACATATCGACAAACTCTTTACGCATGGCTGGATCGGTAATATGGTGTTTTTCGCTCAGTTTCCAAGCGCTATTGAGCATCACTGAAGCCCGATCAATCCCATCCAACATGTCAAACATGATTCGAGCCTCAGGTTGGTCCCGATTAATTTTAAGAGCTTGTCTGGCTTGCAAAAACAGAGTTTTAATCTGTTTAGCTACTTGTAGTTGATCTTTTTTCATATTAACTTGAAGCACTTGAATACTGTTTTAAGGCTTGCTGCCAAAACCATAAACTTAATATCAAAACAACTATTGCTATCCCTAGCGAAAGCACTAAATTTTGCCATGATATTAAATTAAGCAGTGCTTTAGCAGGCAAATTCATGATAATAGCAATTGGTATGATATATGTTATCACAAAACGAACCGCTGATTGATAAATATCAACCGGCAGTTGGCCCATTCTTGAGAGATCTCGAAACAGCATCACAATGCTATCAACTTCAAAAAAGATAATTCCAAAAGCCACTACTAAAATATGAAAAGCAACTAAAACGAGCAAGCTTATACCAATGGCTATTAGATATAACACAATGGTCATGAAACTGGCGTGAAGATTTTGGATTAATAAACTTACTAAAACTACTAGAAGTAAGGGTATATCTAACATATCGATATAACCAGTTAGCACTTGAAACAGTGGATTAAGAGGTTTTAGAAGTACAAAATCAAATGTACCATCTACAATAAGATCTCTGAAAAAATAGACACCCCGGAAAAAAAGCTGTCCCAGTAAATCAATCATGTTATAGATTAGGAAAAAAGTAATTAGTTGATCAATAGAATAGCCGGCTACTAATTTGGTCTGTTCGCCGACTCTAATAATAACTGTCAAAAAGAAAAAGTAACGCACAAATTTACCTAAAATAAAAATCAAACTACCCCATTTAGTCACTAAGAGGGTTTGTAAAGAAAATAAAGCTTGTTTCTTCCAAAATAGCCAGTAAAGCTGTAAGCTCATAAAATTAGATAATTTTTTTACTTTCCTTCACTTTCATATATTTGTAATCCTTTTTTCCAAGTTTTTTGGATTAAAAATCCCAATATGGTAATCCACAAAATCATCATGACAAAGCTAAACCAGGTAGTAAAACTATCGGTTTTTTCCAGCCAAAACTGGATCGGCACATAGGTCAGATAAGTCGTAGGCAATAAGGTTAAAAAAGTAAATAAAGTTTTTGGTAAAAAATTTAAAGGAAAAAAGTTCCCACTCAGAAAACTTACTAGCATCATAAATAAAAACCGAATCGGCCAACCAGCATTTTCTCGAAACCAAAAAGCATGTAATGATACCCAATAGGATAGCTCAAAATACAAAATACAAGCCAAAATAACGGCTGCTATAAAGATAAGATAGCTACTACCTAGTTGTGGCAACCTAAATGGTGGCCGAAAGATAAAATAAAGCCCAATCGCTTCAAGGATTGAGAAAAAAACATTGTGAGATTTATCAGCTAAACCAATAGCTATTTTGTATTTTAAGTAATTAACTGGTTTAAGCAGATAATTACCCAAACTTCCTTGGGCTATTTCTACTGCTACTTCGTCTGTTAGGGTCGTATAGATAATGTCATAGAGAATTTGGCTCATAAACACATAGGTCAGAATGTCAGCCCGACTATAGTTATACAAATGGGGATTATTACTAAACATAGCTAGCCAGAAAAAGTAAGTAGTCAAAAAACGAATCACTGACCTAATTCGCCAAAGCAACACTCTTGCCCGATAAACCAGCTGATCTTCCAGGCTAATTTTAAAAACTTGGTAGTATTTGGAAAGAGTCTGAGTCACTATATTTTGTCATCCTGAGCGAAGCCGAAGGATCTTTTAAAAAGATCTCCATCTTGGTCGAGATGACAAATTTTTAGGCTTCATCACTGCCGGAAAAAATTTCTCGAATGACGTCTTCTATGGCTGGTTCATCAATATTAATATCTTCAACTGGTAGTTTTTTCAAAAGCGCAGCCGCGGTTTGTAAAATTTGTTTTCGGGGAGCCATAATAATTGCTCGATTGTTTCTGTATTTTTTGACTGTGCCAAATTTAGCTAGATCAGCTTCTAAAACTTCTTTAGATAAAAATATTTCCAAAATTTTGTGGTCAGCATATTTTTTAATAATCTCAGCAAAATTGCCATCAAAAATGATCTGGCCATGATCAATGATAATGATTCGCTTACACAGTTTTTTAACATCTTCCATGTAGTGAGAGGTCAAGATAATCGTAGCCCCAAAGGTTTCGTTGTACTCTTTGATAAAATGCCGCATTTTCTTTTGCATCACCACATCCAAACCAATGGTCGGTTCGTCCAAGAATAATACCTTTGGTGAATGCAACAAGGCTGCAATCAGCTCGCATTTCATCCGCTGACCTAGTGATAATTTACGTACCTGTACGTTTAAAACTTTAGACACATCCAGCATGTCTACTAAATTGTTGAGCGTTTTTTTAAATTTTTCTTCGGGAATTTCATAAATTTCTTTATTTAGAAGAAAGCTTTCCATGGCTGGCAAGTCCCACCACAGTTGGTTTTTTTGACCCATTACCAAAGCAATTTGTTTTAAGAAGTCATGTTTACGCTCAAATGGCGTAAAACCCAAAACTTCGATCTTACCTCCATCTGGATATAGCAAACCAGATAAAGTTTTTAAAGTTGTGGTTTTTCCAGCTCCATTAGGACCAATAAAGCCAATTAGCTCACCTGCATCAATAGAAAAGCTAATATCATCAACAGCCTTTACTAAACGATACTTACGTTTAAATAGTGATTTGACCGAACCACTAATGCCTGGTTCTTTTTCATGAACTTTAAAGGTTTTTTGCAGATGGGAAACTGAAATTGCAGTCATATATAGAATTGTAACATTTTACTAACTACTCACAGAACTATAACTTTTTAAACCCTGATGCCAAACTAAACTAGTCAGCCAGAAAAATAGGATGCTTATTATTGCTTCTAATACCAGTATGCCAATATTTGGTTCAAATAAGATTTTTGCTGGAACTGTTGCAATAAAAACAATAGGCATAAATAAAGTAAAAAACAAATTCATTCCTAGGGGGAAAATGTCCATAGGAATATACGTTAAATTAGTAAACGATCTTGAGAGAAAGTGAATATTATCAACATTGCCAAACCAGAAAGATAAGCAGACTACAATAAAATGAATTGAATAAGAGAAGGAAAAGCCTAAAATAAAAGCCACTATAAAACCAAGTATTTTAACTAGTGAAAAGCTCCAGCCAACGCATGCTAATGATACGATAAAAATCACAAGGGAAAGTAAAAATCTGATAAAACCCCTAGGCATAAAGTCTTGTATCGAAACAGTAAATTGAGCAGAAATAGGCTTGAGCAAAATTTGATCAAGTTCTCCTTCGTATAATTTGCTGGCAAAATTCATAAAATTTTCTTCAAAAAACATTTTATAAAGTGAATGACTTACATTAAAAATACTAACTAAAACTAAAGATTTATCAAAATTCCAATCTCCAATGGTCACAATTTGATTAAAAGATACAAACACAAAAATATATCTCATAAAAACCCAAAGAAACATCACAATATTGCGCAAGATAAAATCGCCTTTATATTGCATATCTTTCATCAGGTTTTGCCTAGCAAATAGGTAGAATATTTTTAGATACCTCACATTAACCTCCATAGGCAGCATATTTTTTTAATCCTTTTTGCCAAATGTATCGAACTAATAATGTTAAAAGTAAAATCCATACTAATTGGCTTACAATAAACCATAATTGCTGATAAGAATCATATGTGCCAAGTAAAGCTTGAACTGGAATATATACATAAAATTGAAATGGCATAAAATTAGATATATTTTGAAACCATTGTGGAAACATATAGAGCGGCAGAATTGAACCGGAAAAAACCACTGTCAATACATCCTCGAGACCAATAATCCATCCTATTTCACTAAACCAGAAAGCTAAGATTCCAAAACTATATTTGATTAAAAAAATTAAAATAAAACCAAGAAGGAGAATGATAACTGTTCCTAAAGAAATATGTAAACTAAGCTTGATAGTGAATTTTTGAAAAAGCAAAAATGCCACCACAGCATACATTGGCAATGCGAACAAAGCTCGATTAAACTTGTAGGCTACCTGACTAGTAAAAGGAATTATATGGTAAGAAATTGGTTTCACAAGAAAATTACTTAATCTGCCTTTATTGATATTAAAAGCTACATCATGCTCTGGATGAGTAATAATAAGAACTGCCACCACAGCGTTAATAAAGTAATAACTTAGAATTTCTTCTTTAGTGCGGCCACTAATTAAAGCTTGACTCTTAAAAGCCTCGTTCCAATAAAACAACATCGCCAAAGCTGGAACAATATCAACCAAACTCCAAATAAAACCTTCTGCCCGATATTGTAAAAATCTTTGGATATAGATTTTAAATAAAGACCAGATTTTTTTCATATACCTTATTATAATCAAAAACCCCCGCACTAGTCGGGGGTTTAATTTTCTTTGTATTGCGTTAGCAAAATTTACTTAACGGCTTTTTTCAAAGATTTAGAAACTAAAAAGCGGACAGCTCGATGGCCTTTGATAACTAAATCGTTTCCAGTTTGAGGATTGCGGCCTTTTTTATCTTTAACCTTAGTAACTTTGAAAGTTCCAAATCCTGACAAAACTACTTTCTCACCCTTTTGTAATTTTCGCTCAACTTCACTCAATAATGCATCAATTGCTTCTCGAGCAGCTTTTTTGGTCAGACTAGCTTGTTTAGCTACAATTTCTACGATTTGAGATTTTGTCATAGGTAGACACCTCCTTGTTCCAAAAATGGTTTATTTAATAATCCTAATGCCAGTTTGAGCTCTTAGCATATGATCTAACGCATCAGAATATACATCCTTGCCAAAATAATTGCAAGAGCAAAATCAAACGTTTTGGGTCTATAAACAAGCTAATTAGCTATCTCGCTGGTTCGTAATTCCCGGATTACAGTTACTTTGACTGACCCTGGATAGGTTAGTTCTTTTTTGATTTTATCCCTGATATCTCCAGCTAATTTGTAGGTCGAAGCATCGTTGCGAGCTTTGGGATCGACCACTACTCGAACCTCACGACCAGCTTGAATTGCAAAGGCTTCTTTAACTCCCTCAAAGCCTCTAGCTGCTTCCTCCAGCTCCTGCATCCGTTTGACATAACCTTCATAGTCTTCATACCGAGCTCCTGGTCTAGCACCGGAAATCGCATCAGCAATATAAACCAAAACTGATTCAACAGAAGAAAATTCTTCGTCTTCATGGTGTTGAGCTACAGCATCAATAACGGCTTTGGGAATTTGATATTTTTTCAAAAACTCAACTCCGACTTGAACGTGAGTTCCTTCTTCATCGGTAATCACTTTACCAATATCATGAAGCAAACAACCAAGCCGGACGACATTAACATTGGCACCAAGTTCCTGAGCCAGGGCAATCCCGATTTTAGTCTCTTCCAAAGTGTGGGTAATCAGGTTTTGACCATAACTGTAACGATATTTAAACCGTCCCAGCATAGCCATAATTTCGCGAGGCAAATTGTAGACTTTGACCCGATGGCAAAGATTTTCGCCTTCTTTATACATAACTCGTTCTAGTTCTTCTTTAGTCTTAGCGACTACCTCCTCAATTCGAGAAGGTTGAATACGGCCATCTCGAATTAGTTTTTCCAAAGCAACTTTGGCTATTTCACGCCGCACTGAATCAAAGCAAGAAAGTCTGATTGCGCCTTCTTCATCCAAGTCTACATCTACTCCAGTAGCTTGCTCAAAAGCTCGGATATTCCGGCCTTCCCGACCAATAACCCGGCCTTTAATTTCTTCATCAGAAATTTTGACCGAAGAGACTGTGTATTCAGCTACATAGTCAGTAGCTCCATGTCGCATGGCTTCAACAATAATATCGCGGGCTTTTTCTTCAGCTTGCTCGTGAGCCTCATCTTCAGCTTCTTTAATCATTCGGCCAATATCGGATTTGGTCTTTTTCTCGACTGCTTCTAGGATAAGTTTTTTAGCTTCTTCACGAGTTAAAGAAGCAGCTCGCTCTAGTTTTTCTAGCTGTTCAGTTTTGATCTTTTCTAGTTCGGTAAACTTCTCATCCAGCTGTTTTTGTAATGCTTGCTGATGACGTTCCCGCTCTTCTAGTGTTCCGACTTTGCGATCAACATCGGCTTGGGTTTGGTAAAGTTTTTGTTGCAGCTCATCAATTTCTTTACGCTTATCCCGTAACGATTCTTCAGCTTCTTGCTTTAGCTTAAAGGCTTCATCTTTAGCTTCAATTAAAATTTCCCGAGCCTTGGTTTTAGCATCTTGAAGATACTGCTCCTGAAGTTTTTTTAGCTTAGTTTTATCTACTTGCGCAACCTGTCCTTTGTGAGGTTTTTGAACCTTTGGAGTAACAGTTTGGGAAGGTTTTTGGATAGCTGGTTTATCTTTTGTTTGGCCAGCAAAAATCGTTGACAGTCGATTGAAAAATGACATAGGTAGGCTTCTGATCCAGCAATAGTTGCACTTTAGAATGTATTGGTGACAATTGCTTCATAAGAAGTAAAAAATTAATTGCTTAGTAAATTGACCAAATTACTTTGGTTTACGAAGAAACAGA
>JAAZOH010000020.1 GCA_012797845.1 Candidatus Beckwithbacteria bacterium | reverse complement strand
GACCATGTTCCCGTAGAGCTGATTCAATCATGGCTTTAATCGGAGCGATACCACAGCCGATAGCTAGAAAAATAAGATGCTCACTGCCATCTTCAGGAATAAATTTAAAATTGCCAGCTGGACCTAAATACTTAACCTCATTTCCAACTTGCAATTTTTCAGCAAACTGGGAGCCAGGCCCACCTGGAGTAGAATCAATTAAAAGTCCAAACTGATTATCGTTTACCTTACCAGCAATAGAATAGGCTCGCATTTGACCTTCGGCCACCTGAAGGCTGACAAACTGACCTGGAATAAATATGAAAGGTTCCGGAGTTTCGAAAACCAAATCTTGGAATTTGGCAGCCGGATTGTCATGTTTGATAACTTTGGCAGTTTTGTAATCGGGCATAGGGGCAGGATAAATTTATAATCTTACTATATCTTACAAGGATTTTACTTTTTCAGCAAAGCTTTTACCAAACTCATAAAGTTGTCTCAATTCTTCATCAGTAGGTCGATATTTGATAGCAATCCCAGGTTGGACAATTTCAATACCAGTAGCTTGCATCAGCTCTTCGATTTCCTTGACTGCGCCACCACCCCAGCCCAACGAACCAAAGGCAGCGCCAAAACGATGTTGGGGTTTTTGGCCTTTTAAAAAATGCAGAAAACCAGCCAAGTTAGGTAGCATACCATTATCATGAGTTGAAGAGCCAAAAAGATAAGCTTTGGCTTCAAAAAGATGATACAAAACTTGTGTATGATCACTCGTTGCAATATCAAAAACTACCACTTCTACACCAGCTTCTTCGATGGCTTGAGCGATCTTTTGAGCCATGGTAGTGGTTGATTGCCACATAGTTTCATAGACAATAACTACTTTGGGTTTAGTTTGGTTTTCTGACCAGGTTTTATAAGTTTCCAGAAGTTTGGGCAAATCATGACGCCAAATCACCCCATGACTGGGGGCAATCATATCTATATCAAAAGCTTCCAGCTCTTTCAATTTATTAGTTATTAAATTTGCAAAAGGCCAGAGGATGGAAGCATAGTATTTAGCATGTTCTTGGTACAAAATATCCTGATCCACTTCGTCATTAAAACGTTCATTGGTAGCATATTGCTGCCCAAAAGCATCATTGGAAAAAAGGATTTTATCTTGAGGACAGTAAGTCACCATATTATCCGGCCAATGAATCATAGGAGTTTCCAGAAACTGCAGGGTTTTTTGGCCTAGGTTTAGCGTATCTCCGGTTTTAACCACAGTAAAATTCCAAGAACTACCGTACATTTTAACTAAACCCTCTTGGGCTTTTTGGGTGCCATAGAGTTTGATATGAGGAGCTAGTTCCAGCAATTTAGGCAAAGCACCGCTGTGATCGTATTCAATATGATTGACAATAATATTTTGGATGGTTTCTAAAGGAGTGATTTGACTAATTTTATCAATTAGATTTTGAGTAAAATTTTCCTGAACGGTATCTATTAAAGTAACTTGCTCGTCCATGATCAAATAGGAATTGTAGGTACCGCCATGAATAGTGTTGTAGGTATGGCCATGGAAGTGCTTGAGATCCCAATCAATAGCTCCCACCCAATGGATGTTTGGTTTGATCTGTATAGTATCCATATATTAGGATTTATTCTCTGCTAAGATGGTTTTCCCGTCAACCGCCCAAACGTTATCATGAGTGACGATAACTGGGTTGATCTCAATTTCTGACAGTTGAGGAGTATGTTGAGCTAAGGCTGCTAGTTTGACTAGAAGATCAACTAGTTTATCAATAGCATACGGACTCTGACCACGATACCCGTTAAGAATTTTATATATTTTACTGTGCTCAATTAAAAACCGAGCCTGATCAGAGTTAAGCGGAAGCGTGTGCAAATTACGATCGGCAATCAATTCAGCCAAGGTGCCACCAGCACCAAACATGACAATTGGGCCAAAATTGGGATCGCGTTTAATGCCAGCAATAATTTCTACCCCATCAAGAATCTGTTTTTGAACCTGGATTTTGACCGTATCTTTAATGTCTGGTTCAAGTTGATGAATTTGTTCAGCCATTTGAGAATAAACGCTCTCTAAATGATCACGGTTTTTAATCTTAGTAACTACACCCTTCATTTCAGTTTTGTGCAGGAGTTTATGAGAGATCATTTTTAAAACCACTGGAAAACCATGAATTCTGGCAAAATGCTGAGCTTGGGATGGAGTTTTAGCCAAGGCAGTTGGAGGGATGGTAATCTTGGCAGCTTTAAACAATTGATTGGTTTCAAAACTATCTAAAGTAGGTCTGTTTTGAGATGTGGCTTTATCAATGACCTGTTTTACTTTATTCTGATCAATCATTTTGGTAGTAGTGGTTTTACTAAATTGACCTTGGGTTTGCCGCCACTGTTGCCACCACCACATTTTAGCTAGTGCTTTGATAGCCCGTTCAGGAAAACGGAAAGAAGGGATATGATAGCTATTTAAAACCTTCTCGCCTTTGCTAATATTTTTACCACCCATAAACGAGCAAACTACTGGCTTATCAAATTTAGCAGCGACTTTGCCAATCATTTCGGCGGTTTGGCTAATCTGAGTCATAACTTGAGGAGTTAAGATAATCAGTAGGGCATGGACGCAATCTTTGCCTAGGACAATTTCAATGGCATCTTCATAGCGTTGGCCCAAAGCATCACCTAAAACATCAACCGGATTTAAAATACTAGCTTCTCGGGGAAGTTTGGCGACCAACTCGGCTTTAGTGGTGGGATCAAATTCGGCTAGTTGCAAACCAACTTCAGAGATGACATCAGCACTAATCACCCCTGGCCCGCCAGCATTGGAAACTACCGCGACATTGGGGCCAAGTGGGGCATTTTGCCAGGAAAAGCTGCGAGATAAATCAAAGAGCTCTTCTGGACCATCACAGCGGATGACTCCGGCTTGTCTCAAAACCTGATCCAAAACCGCATCAGATCCGGCAATTGCACCAGTATGAGACTGCATAGCTTTAGCTGCAGCTTGAGATTTACCTGGTTTTAATATAATCAGTGGTTGTTTTTGAGAGAGCTTGGTAGCTAGTTTGGTAAAAGTACGACCATGACTAATAGATTCTAAATACATGGCAACTGGTTGGGCAGCAGCTAAATCTTTATTACTATTTTCTTTATCATGGTCGAGCCAGTATTGTAAGAAATCATTTTCAGTCAGGACCGACTTATTGCCCAGAGTAATAAATTGATCAAAACCCAAATGGCTGGCTTCAAACCAATCAAAAATTGAAGAAGCAATAGCTCCGGATTGAGATAAAAAGCGCAAGTTACCAGGCTGCTTAACTACTTGAGCAAAAGTAACATTGATTGGACAGCTATTATTAGCAAAACCCAGGCAGTTTGGACCCAAAATATTCAGTTGATATTTTTTAGCTAAACTAATAAGTTGCTGTTCGCGTTCCAGTCCAGCTTCGCCGATCTCTTTAAAACCAGCACTAAAAATTACTGCATTTTTGATGTTAGCTTGGCCAAGTTGCTCCAAAACCGGAATCACGATAGGAGCGGGGACAGCAATGACGGCTAAATCCGGTTTTTGGGGTAAGCTAGTAATATCTGAATAACAGGTAAGTTTAGCAATCTCTTTTTCTTTAGGATTGACCGGATAAATTTTACCTTTAAAGCCTGAAGCAATAATATTTTTTAAAGCGATCGCCCCGACTTTTTTAGGAGAACGGGAAGCACCAATAATAGCTACTGACTTAGGGAATAAGAGAGCTTTTAAAGTATTCATGGGCAGGATGATTTGATTACTATTAATGATACTATGTTGGTATCCTAGATACCAGATTAGTTATAATCTTAGTATGTTAAAGCTCAAGACCTTCTCATTTCAAAGTAAAATAACCCTCATTTTTTTTATTGGACTTTTGTGTACTAGATTACTATATAGTTCTTTATATACTTCTTTTAGTCAAGATGTGGCTCGGGATGTGCTACTAACAGAAAATCGCATTGCCAGTCATGAATACATTGTGGCTTATGGACCTAAAGCCAGTGTGTGGAATTTTTATGTGCCGCCATTTTATTACCAATTACACTTAATCGTAAGCTTGCTAGGTGGTAATTATCCCTTGGCTATGAAGTGGTTTACTACTGTTATAACTACAGCCACTCCGATTTTTTTACTGCTCATTTTAAAAAAATTTGTCAAATTTGAATACGCTTTTTTAGCTGCTGTTTTTTTTGCCTTTTCACCAACAGTTTTAAGTAATTCAGTTAATACTTGGAGTCCGACACTGGTTCCCTTGCTGAGTACAATAGCCCTGTGGGCTTGGGTCCTTTTTATTAAAGATAAAAAACCATGGGCGATAGTAGGAGCACTACTAGCAACTACGCTAGCAATCCATCTCCATTATCAGGCAGTAATGCTGCTGCCATTTTCACTCATACTTTTTGCTTGGACAGTTTATAAAAGACCCAGTTTTTTAAAGTATTGGCTAGTAGGAATTGTTTTATCCTGTTTGACATTTACCCCTTACGCACTAGCTGAGATTAATAATAATTTTCATAATACTCAAGAAATTATCAAATTTTTTACCCTGGAACACAGTCACTACTATGATCAAATCAGCAAGCCAGCTTATGTGTTTACTTTTTTACCAGGTTTTGTGGAGCGAGTTCTTATAGGTTTGCATCACAATTATTGGCTTGGTCGTTTGGTGTTATATCTAGGGCTTTTAGTTTTAGGGTGGGTGAGTCTTAAAAATAAACGTCAAGAACGATGGCTGTTGCTTTACTTTTTACTTATCTTTATTATGTTGCGTATTTATAAAGGAGATAAGCTAGATTATTACTTAAGCACTTTATATATCTTGCCGTATGTACTACTTGCTTTTTTATATCAAGCTTTTAAATTGGTAGCAGTTTTCTTAAGTCTTGGACTTGTGTTTTTATCAGCTTCTTTTTTACTTAAACAAATTCCTTACAATGACTTTTTATCTTTAAAAGAGGAACTACGTCCAATAACTGATACACAAACTCACCAAGCTAAATTTCTAATTCATGACTCTAATGATATCAATAGATTTGCTTATGGCATAAAACATTTTGATCAAGTTGCCTATAATGCCAATAGCCATCAATTAATTGAACTGTGCCAAAATATTGAGTGGTGTAAATGGGACGAAATCTCACGTTGTATATATAGCCGAGCATATACTTATGCATCATTGCTTAAGTCTCAGAATACCTATCACTACATTTTCCCAAAAGGAGGATTGGAAGATATTGATAGCAAACTTATTATTACCTCATTTGATAAACCAATTGGAATAATAGCTGATTACAGGCTCTACCCACGTCTTGATGGTTATGAGCTGGATACGGTTCTTCCTGAAGCGTATCAATGGTAAATGAATTTATAAATTTTCCTTACAACTGTTTTTGACAAGCCACTACACCAGTTCTAATATTGCCCTCCAAATCTTGGACATAGTCACCAATACCCATCATCCAAGTCATATTCATTTTTCCTGGAGTAACACTAGCCTCATAACCAAACATACCGGCATTATTGTTAAATTCATACGAGCCTTCTTCCAAGTTTAAGCTCATAGGCCAACTACTAGCCCTACCATTTGTTACCGTGCTGACCGTACCAGTCCAGGTAGAAAAAACCGTATCTTCACATGTATGAAGTTTAACATTAATAGTTTGACTAATTATTTTGCCGGCAATCTCTTTTGACCAACTACTATTCATATCAACTTCAAAACCGGGTCCACACTGACCCACTTCCCAGTCAATCCCATCCATGCACTCTAAACAGGTTTTTTTGGGAACTTCAGTAGAACCGCCTTCGTACTGACAACAGCCAATCTCGCAAGTCCCTGCTTTCCAATCACCTCCGGAGTGTATGCAAGAATCTTGCGGAAAATTTTCTTTGACCAAACACTCAACTTGGCAACAACCCAATTTGCATTGTTCAATTTCACTACAGCTATCACTTTGAAGAGTACCGCCCAGCTGGCTACATTCAGTTTTACCCATATCTTCGCAGTGGGGCAGACAGCAACCCTGTGCTTCATTTTTAACATCATTCATTTCTTGAACCCAAGCTCTTAAGGCTCGCAAACCACCACTAATATCAAGACCGTTATTCTTTTCAGGGTCAGCCGCAAAGACAAACGTGCCGATTAGTAACAGTACTACAATTGCAGCACCAGCTGCTAACAGTTTGGGAGAGATTTTTTTAGCAGGGGATTTAGATTTTTTTCTGGGCATAAACAAAAAATGAGTATTTAATAAAATCTGCCCTTTATATAAAATTAACATGAAACATAAATCTGAAACAAGATTTATATAGCTAAATCAATACGAAACGAAATTAAATCGAACGAATTATAGGATGAAGGGGAGAGGCGGGTATAATTTTAATATTATGTAAACTAATTATTAAATTATTTATTAAAATCTATGAAAAATTCTAAAGAAACAGCTAAAATTAGCTCAGGAAACACTATTTTGTTGATTGGAATTTTAGCTTTATTAGCTGGTTTGGTTTTAGGTTTTTATATATTTGGCTCCAAACATTCGGTCCAAACCGAAAAAGCTCCAATGCAACCAGCTCAGATTAGTATTGAAGCTTCCCCTGCTGCATCTTTACAAACGTGTTTTGGAGAGAGCTGTTTGGAAGTTGCTGACCTTACTTATCCAGCTGCCCAGTTACCTTCAAGTGTTGCTACTGCCCTAGATCTAGCTTTGGATGATGAATATAAAGCCTTAGCTACATATCAAGCTACGGTAGAGAGCTTGGGTGCGGTTCGTCCTTTTATTATGATTATCAGAGCTGAAGAGCAGCATATTGCTGCCTTAAAAGCTTTGTATGATAAATATAGCTTAGAAATTCCAGCTAATCGTTGGTTGGGCAACATTGCTAGTCCCTCTACCCTACAACAGGCTTGTAGTGATGGGGTTCAGGCTGAAATTGCTAATGCAGCTTTGTATCAAGAACAGCTCTTGCCCCAAGTTGTGCAATACCCAGATATTACTAGTGTATTTATGGCTTTATCACAAGCTTCAGAGCAAAAACATTTGCCGGCTTTTGAAAAATGCCAGTAATATGAAAGTACAGATTCCCAAACTTATTATCTCAATCCTTATCCCTCTCATAGCCGGATTTATCGGTTCAGTATTTACTAGTCCGGCTATTCCTACTTGGTATGCAAGTTTAGCTAGGCCAAGTTTTAATCCGCCCAATGGGGTGTTTGCTCCAGTCTGGACTACTCTGTTTATTTTGATGGGTATGGCCTTATATCTTGTTTGGCAACAGGGCTTTGGAAAGAAA
The DNA here is from genome assembly GCA_012797845.1 of Candidatus Beckwithbacteria bacterium. NCBI lineage: Bacteria > Candidatus Beckwithiibacteriota > Candidatus Beckwithbacteria bacterium. The sequence continues at coordinate 55 of JAAZOH010000020.1, read as the reverse complement.
GAAGTCAAAAAAGCTTTGACTATTTTTGGAGTTCAACTCGTTTTAAATATTTTAT
>JAAZOH010000019.1 GCA_012797845.1 Candidatus Beckwithbacteria bacterium | reverse complement strand
TTGTTTCTCCTCAATGTAATGTTATAATTCAAAGGTTATTTCGCTTGGGCAAAATTTAGTTTAAAATAAGCCTAATTATTGTTATTAAAGGAACATCTATGCAATACGAAGCAACTTTTATTTTTGATAAAGATAATAAAAACATGGCTAAAAAACTGACCGATTACATCGAAACGGTTGGGGCTAGCATTGCCAAAAAAGATAATTGGGGAGTAAAGTCACTGGCTTATCCGATTGCTAAACGAACCGAAGCTACCTATTTACATCTAATAGTTGAAGCTGACTCTGATCAGATCAAAAAACTTGAGCAAAAAATCCAGCTTGAAGAAGAGCTTTTGCGCCATTTGATAGTGAAAGTTGATTAAGACTTGTGCTATTTTAATAATAGCTATTATTACAAAATAACTAACTCCAGAATCTAAAAGGTAAGGAGTACACATAGTTAGGTAGTAGACGAGTATAAAACTCTACTACAAAAATAAAAGGAGGCAGTATGTCTGCACGAAGTTTAAATAAAGTTCAATTGATCGGAAATTTGACCCGAGATCCTGAACTGCGTTATACACCTCAAGGCACCCCAGTTTGTACTATTGGTTTGGCTACCAATCGATCTTGGACCGACTCTTCCAGTCAACGACAAGAAGAAACTGAATATCACCGTTTAGTTGCCTGGAATAAATTAGCTGAGCTTTGCAGTCAATTACTATTTAAAGGCCGAAAAATTTATGTTGAAGGTAGATTGCAAACTCGTAATTGGCAGACCCAAGATGGTCAAGACCGCCAAACTACCGAAGTTGTGATTGATGACATGATTATTTTGGACAACCGTCACCGAGATGGTGGTGCTGAAGGAGAGGATGAAACTGCTGGAACTACTCCAGTAGCTAGTAGTCCAGCTCCTGCTCCAGTAGTAGATGATAGTGCAGCTGCTACTGATCAAGTCCAGGTTGATGATGCGGCCAGCGAAGCTGCTCCCAAAGCTTCAGCTAAAACTGAAGACAAAGCTGCTCCCGCCCCAGCTGAGGAGGAAGTGAAAGAAGAAGTTAGTGGGAAGAAATCAGAAGACATTGATGTTGATGACATCCCATTCTAAGTAATTAGAACTTGAGATAAATAATAAGAAGTTAAAATATAACTCTTTAATTAAAAGAGGAGAAAAACTATTATGCAAAAAAAACGTAAGCCACGGAAGCTGCCGCCAGTTAAAACCAATGATCCGTTTGTTAAAGCCGGCACTCAGCCGACTTATAAACAACCGGAAGAACTCGCTCCATATTTGAGTGATCGAGGCAAAATCATGCCTAAAAGCAGAACTGGTTTAACAGCTAAAACCCAACGTCGGCTAGCTAGAGAAGTGAAACGAGCTCGTCATTTAGCTCTGCTTCCCTTTGTTTCTGGCCAACGATAAGTATTAGATACAAATTAGCTATTCATGAGTCAATCTGCGCCAAACCTTGCCCAACAGTTGGCAATTGAAATTGCCAAGCCTTTACATATTGCTCCCAATCAGATCAATACATTTTTACTGGTTCATATTGGCGATATAATCAATCAGGATACTGTTTTGGCAAAAAAAGCCGGAACACTTGGTCTTTCCAAAACCCAAATTCAATCTCCGGTCTCTGGGAAAATAGTTGGTATTGATGATCAAAAAGGAGTACTTTACGTTGAATCCCAAGCAGATCAAGAAGTAGAACGATTAGCTGAAGAAAAAATTGAAGAAGATAAGCCCAAACAACGTCAAGTTCCTACAAATTCTCAGGAAATCCCGGCTTTAGCCGGTTTTGGTTCCGCTGCTGGCGAAGGCTTTTTTATTAAAGACCTATCTGAGACTAGTACGATGAGCTCGGAATGGCACGGTAAAATTTTGCTGTTTCATACTTTTCCATCACTTAAACTCTTTTATCAGGCTTCGGCAGTTGATGTGGCTGGCATAATAATTGCAGCTACAGATACAGAAGCAGAAACTCAACTTGCTAAGGTTCAAAACAAAATCCATCTTGGTGTGCTACTATTTTCTGAAGATGTCAGCCTCAATTTGCTTCATAAGCGAGCTTTGCAGATTGATGGTGCCAATAAAATCCTCCATATTTTGTAGTCCAACTAGCGTGGTAGAATAGGGGGTTGCGCAAAACTATGTCAGAAACCAAACTAGTAAGCAACGAAATTACTGTAGGTCAAAAAAAAGAAGGTTTTATGCCTAATAAATCAAATCTTATTTCCTTGCGTTTTATTCGCAACACTGCTTTAACTCTTGTGGTCATAATGTTGGTTGGAGCAGGTGGTTGGTTTTTAGGCAATCATCAGATTCGTTCGGTCAAAGGTGTGTACGCGTTAGTAGCTGGCAAAGAGGTCACAGAATCAGTAGCGGGAACGCAAACTATTGATCGTAGTCAACCAACTAATAAAAATGTCGACATGACTATGTTTTGGGAAGTTTGGGATGAACTAGAAAGAACTTTTCTTTTTAAAGAACGTATCAATTATCAGAAAATGGTATATGGAGCTATTGAAGGCATGACAGCCTCACTTGATGATCCGTATACAGCCTTTTTTCCTCCCAAAGAAAATAAAACTACCAAAGAAAATTTAAGCGGCCAATTTTATGGAGTTGGTATTCAGTTAGGTTATAAAAAAGACCAAATTGTAGTTATTGCTCCTATTTCTGGAATGCCAGCTGAAAAAGCTGGAGTTAAAGCTGAAGACTATGTTTTAAAAATTACTGATAAGGCTAAAGGTATTGATGAAGAAACGTACAATATTAACATCAATGATGCAGTTGAAATGATTAGAGGCAAAGAAGGAACTGAAGTTACTCTAACTTTGCTGCATAAAGATGAGTCTGAACCGTACACAGTGACAATCAAGCGAGAAGAAATCATCGTCCCTTCAGTTGAAGTAGCTTTTGGCCAGGTTATTAATGGTCAATTTACGACCGAAGCTACTGCTAGTGGTAAATTAGTAGCTGATCTTAAATTATCCAGATTTGGGGAATTAACTGATGAACAATGGGATGAATCAGTAGCTAAAATTTTAGAAAAAGGTGATGAAGTAGGGGGTATTGTTTTGGATATTCGCAACAATCCGGGTGGATATATGCAAGGCGCTGTCAATTTAGCGGCTGAATTTCTACCCATGAATTCTGTGGTAGTAAAACAGGAAAGTTCAATTGAATCTGATAAAGAATTTGCGACCAAACGTTTAGGTCGACTACTTACCACGCCATTGGTGGTTTTAATGAATGGTGGGAGTGCTTCTGCCTCAGAAATTTTAGCCGGAGCGCTGCGAGATCAAGACCGGGCTAAACTGATTGGAACCACTTCTTTTGGTAAAGGAATTATCCAATCTTCCGGTGATTTTGCTGATGGAGCTGGGCTTCATATTACTATTGCCAGGTGGCTGACGCCTAAAGGAACTTGGGTGCATGAAAAAGGTTTGGAGCCAGATATCACTATTGAGCTGGATAAAAAACAGCCGACAGTTGATGTGCAACTGGCTAAAGCGGCTAAAGAAGTGTTAAAATAGGAAAAATCTATGCAAGTACTTATCAAACAAACTAATCAAATTGAAGAGGTCAAAGACAGTTATGCTTTAAACTATTTAATCCCTCAGGGATTAGCTGTTATGGTGACCGATAAGATCAAAAAACAGATGGCACAAAAAGCTAAGCAAAAGGTTGAACAAAAGAAAACTGAAGGAGATAAACAAAAAAAATTAGCTCAAAGCTTTGATGGCAAAACGTTTAAAATTAAGGCTATTGCCAACGAAGAAGGGGAACTTTATGGTAGTATCGACAAAAAACAAATTAAAAAAGAACTGAAAATTAAAGATTCGTTTGAAGTAGAACCAGCTGATCCTATCAAAGAATTGGGTAGTTTTTCCAAGACCTTAGTATTTGGTAAAGCCAAAGCCACTATTACCTTAGAAGTAGTGACTTCATAAAATCTTCATAGTTACCTGTTATATTAGAGCGTTATGACTGAGCAAAATTCTCATTTTAATATATCGCTACCTCTAGCAGCTCTGATTTTAGTCATCGGACTTTTGGCTGGCATTGTAGTCAACCGCTTTGGCTATTTGTATATTGATCCCTATCTCGATCAGGTTTTGCCAACTCAAGTAAAGCAAATCTTAAGCAAGGGCAGTGAGAGTAGTGATGCGTCTCAGCCACTAATCCAAAAAGTGGTCAATGAAGACTCTTTAACTATTGATGTGGTTAAAAAAGCCTCTCCTTCGGTTATAACCGTTGGTATTAAAAAAACTCAGCGAGTAGTAACGGGCAATCCATTTGGTAGTATGTTTGACCCTTTTGGTTTTTTTGGATCGCAACAGCAACAGCAACCACAAGTTGAAGAGCAAAATATTGAGCAAGATATTGGCTCTGGTTTTGTAGTCAGTAAAGATGGTTTGATTGTGACCAATAAACACGTCGTTTCTGACACTGATGCTACTTACAAAATTATTTCCACTGACAATAAAGAATACAAAGTAGAAAAAATTTACCGAGATCCAACCTTAGATTTAGCTATTTTACAAACCAGTGCTACTGATATTGCTCCCTTACCACTAGGTGATTCTAGTAAGCTGCAAGTAGGACAATTTGTGATTGCCATTGGTACGGCTCTGGGCGAGTTTCGCAATACAGTCACAACTGGGGTAGTTTCTGGTTTAGGTCGGGGTATTACGGCTGGTGATGGTTTTGGGATTAGCACCGAACAGCTAGATAATGTGATCCAAACCGATGCAGCGGTCAATCCTGGGAACTCTGGAGGTCCACTGCTCAATTCAGCCGGTCAGGTGATTGGGGTTAATGTAGCTACCAGTACTAACGCTGAAAATGTCTCTTTTGCGATCCCTATTAACGTTATTAAAGAAGCCATTGATAACTTTAACCAAACTGGTAAATTTGATCGAGCTTTTTTGGGAGTAAAGTACAAAATGATTAGCCGAGATTTGGCGATTTTAAACGAAATTCCTGAAGGAGCTTACTTAGTTGAGGTAGTTGATGGTACTCCAGCCGCCAAAGCCGGACTCAAGCAAAGCGATATTATTACTAAAATGAATGGCAAATCAGTTAATGATACCGATGGCGGACTAGCGAAATTGATTAGTCAGATGAAATCTGGGGAAAAGGTAAGCGTTGAATATTATCGTGGGGATGAAAAGAAAACCACAACTGTAACACTGGGAGAAGCAGATACGCAATAAATTATGCTTGCGAAATAGTTTCTTCCTCCTGATCTGCTTCTTGTAAAGCTGTAATCACTTTTTCTAAGTGACCATCAATAATATTTTCCAAATCATACCATGACTTAGTAATCCGATGGTCAGTGACCCGATTTTGAGGGTAATTGTAGGTGCGGATTTTTTCAGACCGATCACCACGACCTACGGCACCACGACGCTGCGAACTTATTGTTGACAAGCGTTTTTCTTCTTCAATTTCCCAGAGTCGAGAGCGAAGTAGATCTTCAGCAATGAGGCGGTTTTGCATTTGAGTTCTTTCTTGACGACAAGAAACTACAATCCCAGTTGGTTTATGGGTCAGGCGAACTGCAGTAGAAACTTTGTTGACGTTTTGACCACCATGACCGCCGGCGCGGGAAAATGACCACTCTAAGTCATTAGGATTGAGCTCAATTTGAGTTTTAGGAACAATAGGTAAGATAGCAACCGTAGCAGTTGAAGTATGGATCCGGCCATTTTTTTCCGTGACCGGTACCCGCTGGACGCGATGAACACCAGACTCATACTGCAGCTGAGTATAGGCATTTTGGCCTTTAATTTTTAAAACTAAATCATCAAGTGATTCGACTTTCCAACCGTCTATCTCAGCAAAACGGACATACATGCGCAATAGATCAGTTGCCCAAATTTTGGCTTCTTCACCGCCAGCCGCACCCCGAATCTCCAAAATAGCCGTATTGGGATTAAATTCCTGACCTTCTTCAGTTTCATCATCGCTACTGTTGCTGCTAGTAGCTTGAAGCAGAGCTTCTTTTTGAGCTTCAAGGTTTTTAATTTCCTCTTCTGCCATTTGGGCCAGCTCTGGATCAGCTAGCATGGCTTTAGTTTCCGCTAGTTTAGCTTCTAGAGCTTCGAGTTGAGGTTTTAGGTAATCTGGAATATCAATAGTTGTCATAAACCTATCTTTTGCCTAGCAAAACACATACTTAGTTTTGGGCAAAAGATTGAGAATTAGAATTAGTTACTGAGAAGAGGAAACTGATTTTTTGCTGGACTTTCGTTGCTGTTGAATCATTTCTTTCAAAGATTTTGGAGATAAATCTTCCTGATTTTCAGATAGTTCAGCTTGCTTACGTTTTTTCTTGGAAACGTATTTTTGACCTTTAGTTTGAGCCATTTTAGCCTGGAATTTTTCCACCCGACCCTGAGTATCCACAAACTTCATTTCCCCAGTATAAAAGGGGTGGCAAAGGCTGCAAATATCGACAGTAATTTTATCCATGGTTGAACCAGTCAAAAAAGTATTGCCGCAAGCACAGGTCACCGTGACATCATGTTTGTAGTTGGGATGAATTTTGGCTTTCATACAAAGTGGAATTATAACAGAAAAATACGCTAGTTGAAAGGGTAAAATCAAAGTTTATGATATAATACTTTCATAAGTAAATAGTAAAAGCGTTTGTACTGGAGTCACGATCCAGGATTTAAGAAAATGCCACTTCGTTTCGATAGTAATCGAAACTACGTTAGGCACTTGAGCGCTGTCTTGCAAAATCGAGACCGGAGAGGTTTATGCCGTATAAAATAAACACCTGTTGTCGTCCGAAAGGGTGGAGGCGGGACCAAGCGCTCATTAGTTCATAGCTAATGAGAAAAGAGATGGGACCGCGGAGGTCCTTATTTTTTGCCTAAAAAAGCATAGATAAGCCTTCGTTCTCTGTTTGTTATTAATTTAATAGCAACTAGAGAGCGGAGGCTTTTTTAGTTGGAAAAAGGAGGTGAAAAAATATGGAAAGAGAATCAGAATTAGTGATTCCTATCGTAATTGATCGAATAACTGGAGAAACCATTGGAAAAAATGATGAAAATGAAATATTACAAGATGAAGATGACGCTGATAAAAAACAACCAATAGCTATTGATAGGTTAAGGCCAAGTGATGATTAAAAATATGGCTTACATCTGCAAGGAACCAGCAGCGTGTAGGCCACACGTCGTTATTTCTGATAAAATCTATTAGAAAAGTAATAAAGGAAAACTATGAAACAAAATAATTTACAAACCCTAAAGGGTTTTCGGGATTTTTTGCCAGAAGATAAACGAGTTAGAGATTTTGTAGCAGCTAAGGTTAAACAAAGCTGTGAACTTTTTGGCTTTGAACCCTTAGAAACCCCTACTTTAGAATATGCTTCAATTCTGCTGGGTAAGTATGGTGCTGAAGCCGATAAACTTGTATATCAGTTTAAAGATCGAGGTGGACGAGATATTGCATTACGATATGATCAAACAGTACCTACTGCTCGGTTGCTGGCTCAATATCAGGGGAAGCTACCTAATTTCTTTCGGCGTTACCAGCTTCAAAATGTCTTTCGGGCCGAAAAGCCACAAAAAGGGAGATTTAGAGAATTTACTCAATGTGACTTTGATATCTACGGTAGCACAAGTCCTTTAGCGGATGCAGAAATCTTGGCCTGCTGTTTTGATATTTTTCAAAACCTGGGGTTTGCAGATACTGTAATTACCATTAATGATCGACAAGTGTTGTTCCAAGTTCTACAGGCTTTTACATCTGTGAATGTAGATATTTTCAGTATTACTCAGAGTATTGATAAACTAGATAAGCTAAAACCTGAAGAAGTTGTAGCTGAGCTTACAGCTAAGGGTTTAGAAAAAACGAAAGCAGAACAAGTATTAACTGAAATTCAAAAAGCTAGCCCTTCTAACAATTTGAAGGCCATTATGGTAGCTGCTCAAAACTTAGGTATTCCAGAACAAAATCTAGTCTTTGAACCGACATTAGCTCGTGGTTTAGACTACTATACAGGAATGATTTTTGAAATTAAATCTAAAGCTTATAGTAGTTCTTTGGGTGGTGGTGGTCGGTATGACAATTTGATTAAACAACTGGGAGGAATTGAAATACCAGCGGTTGGAGTTGGTTTAGGTTTTGATCGAATAGTTGAGCTTGTTAAACAAAACAATTTTTTCGAATCGAACAAAAGTAGTACACAAGTATTTATCACTATATTTAATCAAGATTTACAGAAATACTCACTAACAATATGTCAACAATTACGAGCTCAAAACATATCCGCAGAACTTTCTTTAACAACTGATAATATTGGTAAACAAATCAAGCTAGCCAACCAAAAAAAGATTCCGTATGTAGTTATTGTAGGTGATGAAGAAGTAGCTCAAAATACAGTCACGCTCAAAAACTTAAGCAACGGTGAACAAGTTACTACTACTTTGGAAGAAGCAATTACTAAGCTGAAACAATAAACTATGACAGACCCTACGTACGGTGAAAATCCAGGAGCAGTGGTCAAACGTAGCTCATTACGTTTTTCCAAAAGAATGCCATCCCTGTCTGGTATTTTGACTGCAATTATCATTCTGTTTCTGATCTATGCTTTTTTGTCTGGCATGACGTTCCGGTTTTATGCCAGTTTCTTATTTTTCTGTTATAGCTTCACTAAAAGCATGTGGATTTCGGTAGTTTTGTTGGGAGTTTTTCAAACAATTCTACTAATCCCATTCCGGATTATCTATGTACTTAATTCAAATAATATTAAAGAATTTGTGGAAACCTTCGAGGATATTAAAACCCAAGAACAACAACAATACCAATTTCACCAAAATTTTACCCAAGGTCGTAAGTTAGTACTGTTTTACTCGCTGGATTTTTTTGTCCAACTGATTTCTTATGTTTCTATTGGAAAACTGTTTTTAACTGATTTTTATGCCAGGGCTATTCCTGCCAATCAGCTTTATGATTTTGTACCATATCCTACGTATCCAATTCGAGATATTTTCTTTAAGCTCCCATACCCGCATATCACAAGCAGTAAAGATTTTGGTTTTGGTATTGCTGTATTAGTTTGGCTAGGGTTACTAGGAATATTGCTTCTTAGAAGGGTAGTAAGAGGCATGATCCGGAAAAATAATCAATCATATAAGCCACCTAAAATTATCTCCATGGCTAATGGTTTTTTACTGCCAATTTTTATTTTAGTTTGGTATTTAGCCCGTAATTTTCCTACTGGAATTGAACTATCGATTTTTTCTGGGAGTGTAGCAGTAGCAAATCGAACGCTTAATACCGTTACCGCTGTAATGACCTTTTTGACACTATTTTGGCATGGCTGGCAAAATATTTTACGCAAAACTGAGCTAGCCCAGCTAAGCAATATTCCTGAAAAAATTATCGATCTAACGCAAAGAGAAATGTTTCGGACCACACTCTTTAGTTCGTTTTTAGTAGGGTTGGGAGCTTACTTTATTACCAACCAAATTCCTTCGGCTTTTGAACTATCCATTTTTACCTTAGAGCTAATCTCTTTAGCTGCACCACTAACGTTGGATAAAATGATCACCAGAGCTACTGGCAAGCTAAAATCTAAGCCTAAGAATGAAAAGAAAGAAGAGCATAGTGAAGATAAAAAAGAAAAAGCTACAGAAGATGAAAAAAAGAACAAAGAAGACGGGAAAGAAAAAAGCGAGAAGAAAGACTAATTTTCTTTTGGTTTAGCTGACTTTGTTGCTTCTTTAGCTGAAGCAGTAGCTTCATTTTCAACTTGGTTTTCTTCAGCTAATGGATTGCTCAAACTTGGAATGATATAAACAGCTCTCAATGTATAGGTTTTTTCACCTTCTTTGTCTTCAGAATCAGCTACAGTTGCAATCGCTACAGCCCGATCATCAATACTAATATCTTCCAAATTAGGTCTATCAACTCCTTTTATTTTTAAATTATATTCTTCAGGAATTTCTAAGGCATAAGTTTTCCCATTGCTAATGGTCATAGCTTCTTCATCAATTTCAGTTATTTTGCCAGCAACAACCTGACTTTTAGCAGGAGTTTCAAAATCTTGAGTAAAGGTAATGCGTTGAGCTAGCAAATTTTTGTTGTTAGTTATAGTTTTGCCCATGGCAATCGCAAACCAACCAGTTTCAATATCATCAGCTGTGATTTCCGACCGACCGACACCTGATTTAAATAAAACCAATTCAACATTTTGATCAAATAAAATTTCAGTGTTTTGAGCTGCTTGATTTTGGACCACAATTTTATTATTACCAGTTGTAGTGACAGTCCCAAAACTGCCATACCAAGTTGGAGTGGCACTGTCTGTAGCACTATGACTATTGCTAGTGCCTGTTATATTTTCTTCAATACGCTCTTTAATTTTGTCTAAAACCTCTTGATTTTCAATATCTCCAGACTTAGTACTGGTGTTTTCCTGAGCTAGACTCAGTTGAGGCTTAAACAATGCAATCATCAGAGCAATGAGTAAAATAAATAGCAATTTGTTCATAATGTTATTCTTCTTCACTGTTTAGCTCGGTACTGTACACGATTTGAATGGTTTGACTGGGAGAAACCAGTTCACCATCTGAGGCAGATACAGTGACCGTATTGGCACCTTTGATAAGCGTAATTTCTTGACTAAAATAACCAGCCTGATCAGCTTGTGCAAGATAGTCTTCGCCTTCAGCTACAATGGCTATGATTGCTTCAGGGGTAGTAGTTCCAGTAATGGTAATTTTAGCAGTATCAACGGCAATGCCACTTTGTGGCTCATCAACTTCCAACTTAATTTGTTCTTGAGCAGCTGGTGTTGGAGTAGGAATAGTAGTGGTTTGAGGATTCAAACCAGCTTGTTTGTTGATAATAGCTTTGTTGGCAGTATAAATACCATATGTTACTACCAGTCCTAAAATAGCACCGATTCCAATGGCTAATAAAATTTCTTTCCTCATAATTACTAGATTTGCCGTAAAATAAATAATGACACAAAAACTCGTTTTTTTCCTAATTTTCATCGTTATGTAATTTTTCAAGTACCAATGTTCAAGTACTATCAAAATTGCATGCCTTGAAAATTAGCAAACCCACTTCGTTTTTGTATCAACTTATTTCACAGCAAATCTAGTGCCGAATGTAACACCCGCTTTCTCTATTGTCAAGGCAGCTCAAACCTGATACTCTAAGACCGTTAAAAACGTATGTTAAAATGAGCTCACTATGCAGATTACCTACTTAGGTCATTCCAGTTTTAAGATTAAAACCGCTACCGCTACCATCGTGACTGATCCTTTTGCTAAAAATGTTGGCTTAAAATTCCCCAAAACCGAAGCTGATATTGTCACTATTTCTCATGCTCACCAAAACCATGATTTTCGAGAAGGTATCAAAAATGAAAATGCTTTTATTATTGATGGGCCAGGGGAATATGAAATTAAAGAAGTGATGATTAAAGGAATACGAAGTAAAATTAGTAAAGATGAACAAGCTACTTTTGACCCCAATATTATTTTTCAATTTGAAACCGAAGGTGGCTTAACCCTTTGCCATTTGGGCGATCTCAATCGGGAACTGACTAAAAAAGAAATTGAAGAATTGGAAAATACCGATATTCTTTTGATCCCAGTAGGAAATCACCAAACTATTGGAGCAGAAATGGCTAAAAAGATTATCAAAACTTTGGAGCCAAGCATTGTCATTCCTATGCATTATCAACAAGCAGGACTAGCTCCAGAATTTGCCCAGCTGGATAGTGTAGAAACATTTTTAAAAGAAATGGAAATTGAACCAAAACAGGAAGAACGCTTGGTGATTAACAGTACTAGCTTGCCTGAAGAATTGGAAGTAGTTGTATTAGAAAGAAAGAGTTAGCTTACTGCCACACAAACTTCATACTCATGCCAGGATCTAAAGTTCCACCCCATGATCACGAGGTCGAGCAATCTTTATTAGGAGCTCTGATTATTGATAAAGATGCCATTGTAAATATTAGCTCATTACTACTGGCTGATCATTTTTATGCCAGTGCTCACCAATATATTTACACAGCCATGCTCAAGCTTTTTGAAGAGCGGGATCCGATTGATTTGATTACGTTATCCTCACAGCTAAAAAAACAAAAGCAATTGGAAAAAGTTGGTGGCGAAGAATACCTGACGCTTTTAGCCGAAAAAGTTGCTACTGCAGCTCACAGCGAAAAATATGCCAAAATCATCAAAGATTTAGCTAATAAACGGGAATTAATCAGAATTGGTTCAGACATTGTTGAAATGGCTTATGATGAAGGTAAAGATGCGGTTACAGTCTTAGATACTTCTGAACGGGAAATTTTTGCTTTAGGCCAAAAACATTTATCCCGGACCTTTACTCCGATTCAAGATGCGTTGGCAGATAGTTTTGAGAGATTGGATGAACTGCATAAACAAGCTGGGAGTTTACGAGGTGTGCCGACTGGTTTTAAGGATCTGGATAGTACGTTGGCGGGAATGCAGGCCAGTAACTTGCTGATTTTGGCGGCCAGACCAGGGGTAGGGAAAACGGCTTTTTCACTCAATATGGCCCAAGCTATTACCGTTAATTTTAAAATTCCAGTAGGAATTTTTTCTTTAGAAATGAGTAAAGAAGAGCTAGTTGACCGTCTGATCGTGTCCGAAGCTGACATTGATGCCTGGCGGCTTAAAACCGGCAATTTAAAAGAACAAGATTTTGCCAGGATTTCAGAAGCCTATGGACGGCTAGCCGAAGCGCCACTTTTTATTGACGATACTCCAGGAATTAACCTGATGGAAATGAGGACTAAAGCCCGGCGTTTGCAGCTAGAACATGATGTTAAATTACTCATGGTTGACTACTTACAGTTAGCGGTAGGTACTAAAACATATGAAAGTCGGGTTCAGGAAGTTTCCGAAATTTCCCAATCTTTAAAAAATCTAGCTAGAGAATTAAAAATCCCGATTTTAGCTTTATCCCAGCTTTCCCGGGCGGTCGAATCGCGTGGTACCAAAGAACCGCAGTTAGCTGACTTGCGGGAGTCCGGAGCTATTGAACAAGATGCTGACGTGGTGATGTTTTTGTATCGAACTGATGATGAAAATTTAGAAAATGTGTCTTTAAAAATTGCTAAACACCGAAACGGTCCATTGCGGACTGTTAACCTTTTCTTTAAAGGCGACCGAATCAGGTTTTATGGTATGGAAAAAGGACAGGGTGGAGAAAGTACCAAAGAATCGGAAGAATAAGCTTTACAAATTTGTTATTATGATACTATCTTATATATTATTAAAAAATTTTGAAACATATGGTCAATACTCCAGATAATTCACCTGATACTAGTGATACTCCCGACACAAAAGGATTATCAAGGCGAGGTTTTTTAAAAGGAATTGCGATTGTTGCAGGAGCTGCTGCTGGCCTAGCTTTGCCGCAAGGATCAGTAGCAGAGGCTCAGGAGGAAGGTTGGACACCAGAACAAAAATCTGAAGCAATGTACTTAGAGAGTGTGAGAAAAGTTGCCGAGCAGCTTCTCAACAGCCCTGAACAGAGTAATCAAGCTTATATTAATGGTGATTTACAAGAACAAGGGCTCAGTCTCAGAGTATTTTGTCCTGAGGATATAAATTTTGATGATGCAACTATCATTGCTCCTTCGAAGTCTCTTTCAGCTTCACAAAATGAAGCTTTAGCTACTGAGGGTTTAGAACCAGGAGACAACTTTTTTATTGTCCATAAAAAGCCTTCAGCTGACTCAATGCCATTGCTAGTTGAAAAAAGAGAAAAATCCCAGAATCCTTTATTTTCAGAAAATGGTGATCTTGGAGGACATACCAAACATATCGTTTTTGCATACCAAATCGGTGAAGATGGTAAGCCTGTATGTGATGAGTATGGTCAAATTAAAATATCCGGAATATGGGCAGTACTAAGTCCCAATGCTTTTGGAGATCAATTATCAAATCATCATCGCCCTTATGTTTATATTCCTGTAGAAATGGGGCAACAAGCTCCTGTTTTTGCTGGTAGAACAGCAATGCAATATATGGGAGATGTCTTTAGACAAATTTCTTCTGAGCTTCAAGGAAGTAGTCAATAAAGTAAATAGCTCTAAAATCTGTTTTCTCAAAACAAGTAAAAATTGTTTGATGTAATTTTAATATTTAACTGTGTGAAATTTGAGGGTTTTGACTTTGTGACGTAAGTATATTTACCACTCTTTGGCTTATAGGATCTATTAATTGAGACTCTTGACTGTTCGGATCAGGAACTAATAACTTTATAAGTTCATCACGACTTAAGCCTTGTTTTCCCAAAAATTTCAAACATGCCCCCGCAAGCAAAGTTTCAATAGCTTGGGACAATAGACCTCTTAATGAACTACTATTTTGAAGCATTTCATGTGTCATATTTATTTTTAAATTAAATATTAGTGCCGAGGGCGGGAATCGAACCCGCACGAGGTGTGACCCTCATAGGTTTTTGAGACCTACGCGTCTACCAATTCCGCCACCTCGGCATTTACCTTACATTTTTAATGTTTGATGAGATTTACCAATTCCCCGCCAAAAGTTTTGTTTTACAAAACAATTAGGCGGGCAGGCGCCACCTCGGCAATTTTTCACTTCAAACATAGCTATTTTATCAGAAAAATTACTAAAATTAGTGGTAGAATACAAATATTACTAGTTCTATAGATTCCCGCTTGAGCGGGAATAGCTTTTTCTGGAGGTAATTATGATCCAAGCAACTGATCTTCGAGTCAATACTTTATTTGAATACAATGACGAACCTTGCCGGGTTTTAAGCTATAAACATACTCATATGGCCAGAGGCAGTGCCGATGTACGTCTTAAAATTCGAGGTTTAGTAACTGGCAATGTCATTCCGCTAACTTTTGCCCCCTCAGACCGTTTTGAAGAAGTAAGTTTAGTAAAAAAACCGATGCAATTTTTATATAAAGAGGATGAAGCTCTAAACTTTATGGATCCACAGACTTTTGAACAAATTGAAATTGAAGCTTCCCAAATGGGAGATGAAATTGCTTTTTTACAAGATGGGGAAACGTACAATGTCCTTTATTGGGATGAAAAACCTTTAAGTATCGAAATCCCCCCTAAAGTTGTGGTTGAAATTCTCGAATGTGATCCAGGGGTCAAAGGTAATAGTGCGGCTAATATGTACAAAGATGCTACTGTGACTGGTGGGATCAAAATCCGGGTTCCACTTTTTATCAAACAAGGCGAAAAAATCAGAGTTTCGACTGAAGATCGGGCTTATGTGGAGCGGGCAAAATAAGAATTTGTTTTAGGAAAGCATTCCCAAAAGACAAACAATGATTACTAAAGCTTGGGAAACATTACCCCAGAGAGGGCCGGCGGTGGCTTGATTTTTGTGCTCAAATTCGACAAATTTTCTAAAAATACCATTGAGTTTTAAAAGATAAAACGGAGCTTCAATCAAATCAGGCAGCACTGCAAAAAGAGCAGTGAGGCCAATATAAAAAGCTTGAGTCAAATTTGGTAAAGCCAAAGACATAAAAACCAAAACGCTAATCACACTTACTAATACATCTGCAGCAATAATTAATTTTGTTTTTTGAGATAACGCTCCATTTTTTTTCATCTCTGTAAATAAATGAGGATTCCAGTGGGGGAGGAAGTAATCAAAGAGAAAATGACTAACCAAGGCTGCAGAGACAGCGACTTCTGGCCGGAATTTAGCAATAAAAAACAGGCCTAAAAATATGTGAGGGGTAAGCAACATGAGTGTTATGTACTAGTAATTTTAAAAAACTACTAGCTAAATCAATAATATCTATCAAGCAAAGATTGCATTATACCGTGACACTCTAAATATGCAACCGAGCTTCTATTGTAGAAAGGATTGGCGCATGCTGTCAAATTAGCTATAATCTAGCCTGGTTATTAATTTTTGAAAAACTGTGTTTCCAGTATTAGCCTCTATAGGACCATTCACTATTTCCAGTCTTGGTTTTTTCCTAGCTTTAGCTTTCTTTTTTGGCAGCTTCCATATTTGGCGGCGAGCCAAACAAGAACATATGGGTGATGATGATATTTTTGATTTTATCTTCTTAAGTTTTTTTGGAGGATTGGTGGGAGGTCGTTTGCTATATATTCTTCTTAATTTTCCTAATTTTGGATTCAGACTAGTGCGTTGGATTGATCTGACGTACTCCAATGGCTTTTCCTGGTTGGGATTTTTATTAGGAGCAATGTATATTGGAGCAATAGTTGCCAAAAAAAAGAAATGGCAGTTTTTTGAAATGGCTGATATTTCGGTTTTTGGAATTGTTTCTGCTCAATTGCTGGTGAGAATTGGCCAGTTTCTGGATGGTTCATATGTAGGTCATCAAACTAGTTTACCTTGGGGGATTGGCTTTCCAGGCCTTGATGGTAGACGCCATCCTATTCAACTTTATGAAGTAGGAATTTTGATATTCACGTATTATTTATTAATTTGGTTGGATAAACGCTATCGCTTATTTTCCTGGTATCAGGATGGTCGGGGTAAAGCCAGACCAGGCTTTTTATGGTTGACCTATTTACTTATTGTTGGCGTGAGCCAATTTGCCTTAGATTTTTTTGCTGCAAGTCATATGCAACAGGTTTTTATTTTTTCCTGGTATCAAATTATCTTATGTGTTTACCTTCTCGTTGTGGCTTTTATGTTTTGGCTGCGAAGCGGAACCCATGATGATATTTTGGACAAAATCCCACTTGTTTCTAAATCAGATCAAAGCGAGATAATCCGTCAGCCTATGAATCCCTACGAACCCCGCCAACGTCAACGCCGCTTTTCTAGAGCACGAGCTGGTCATGATGTCAAAAATTAGTAATATCATGCCAAAGCCTTCTAAACTCATCATTTCCATCCTATTTGTTTTGCTTATTATTGGCCTTGATCAAACTAGTAAGCAACTAGTGCTTCATTACTTACCAAAACTAGTTTTTATCAACATGCATGGAGTTTTGGGCATTCTGCCTGGTTGGGTTGGATATGTAGCTTTAGGAGTTTTGCTAATTTCTCTAAAGAAAAAAGTATTAGGTTCGTTTTGGTTGCTACTAATTGTAGCGGCTGGCTTGAGTAATATTTTGGATCGCTTACTGTATGGTGGAGTAGTGGATTTTATACAAATTTGGCAATTTCCGGTGTTTAATCTGGCTGACAGCCTGATTACAATTGGAGTAATTGCAATTAGTCTCAAAGAGTTTAAACAAGAAAAAACCGAATCTATAAAAGAAAAATAATATATGGATATACAAGTCCTATTTCAAGATGATTATATTGTTATTATTAGCAAACCAGCTGGGGTAGTGGTTAATCGGGCTGAAAGTGTCAAAGAGCCAACTATTCAAGATTGGATGGAAGAAACTCATCGATTAGAAATTGGGAATGATGAATCCAGGCAAGCAGAAATACAAGAATTTACTAACCGTTCTGGAGTAGTACATCGGCTTGATAAAGAAACTTCGGGAGTGATGGTTTTAGCCAGGAATGTTGAAACTTTTTTAAACCTTAAGCAACAATTTAAAAAACGCCAAACTCAAAAACAATACATAGCCTTAGTTCATGGCAACATGACTCTCCGAGAAGGGACTGTCAATTTGCCTCTAAAACGCAACCCTTTTAATCGCCGTCGTTTTACCATAGCTGTTGATGGGAAGATGGGCAGAACTAAATATCAAGTTTCCAATTATTTTAGTCGTAATCAAGAACTATTTACCTTGCTTAATCTTTGGCCTAAAACTGGCCGAACCCATCAATTGAGAGTTCATTTATCGCACTTAGGATTTCCAATTGTGTCTGACCCCATCTACTTAGGTAAACGCTTGTCAGCTGACCTTACATGGTGTCCTAGGTTATTTTTGCATGCTAAGTCGTTGTCGTTTTTTCATCCCAGAAGCGGAGAAAAAGTTGTGTTTGAAAGTGGATTAGCTGAAGATTTACAAACTTGTTTAAGTATCTTATCTGAAGTAGAATCGTAGGTCTAAATTAAAACTGATATTCCATTTTATTTTAAATACACTATGTCTTTTGCTTTTACCATTAAAGCCAAAAAATGTGCAGCTCGAGCAGGAGAGATTAAAACCACGCATGGGGTGATTAAAACTCCAGCTTATATGCCAGTTGGTACACGAGGTAGTGTCCGCGCTCTTTCTTCCCAGGATCTTTTGGAAGCCAAAGCTCAAATTATTTTAGGCAACACCTATCATTTACACTTACGGCCAGGAGAACAAACTGTCAAAAAATTAGGAGGCCTACATGATTTTATGCATTGGCCCCGGCCAGTTTTAACAGATAGTGGTGGTTTCCAAGTGTTTAGTTTAGGGGCTGAAGCAGGCAAATTATCCACCATTGATGAAGACGGAGCAACTTTTAAATCACATATTGATGGCAGCACTCACCGCCTAACGCCAGAAAGTTCTATCAAAATTCAGCAAGCCTTAGGAGCTGATATTATTATGGCCTTTGATGAATGTACGCCTATTAAAGGCAAACGTTATGTAAAAGAAGCGATGGATCGAACACATCGCTGGTTGGTGCGCTGTAAAAAAGAATGGCAGAAAAAACCTGGTAATCAGGCTTTATTTGGCATTATTCAAGGTGGCAATTATAAAGACTTACGTCAGGACAGTGCTGCCTTTATTGCAGATCAAGATTTACCAGGTATTGCTATTGGCGGAGTTTCAGTTGGTTATTTCATGGATCAAACTGTTGAGCACATTAGTTGGGTCAAAGCAAAAATTCCAGAAGATAAACCATTTTATGCGATGGGAGTAGGACGGGATCCTCAAGATATTGTAGCTATGGCTTTGGCAGGAGCGGATATATTTGATTGTGTAGCGCCGACTAGATTAGCCAGAAATGGAGCTTTGTATCATGGTAAGTTAGTAGGTAGTAGTTTTAAAGTTGGTTCAGCTGACCAGATTCATTTTGAATCAGAGTTTAATAGCAAAGGTAGATTGCAAATTGGCAACTCTCAATTCAAAACTGACAAACGCGTGATTCAAGAAGGTTGTGATTGTATGACTTGCCGAGCTGGATATTCTAGGGCGTACTTGCATCATTTATACAAAGCTAAAGAGTTACTGTTTTATCGGCTGGCTAGCATTCATAATGTCCGCTTTATGATTCGGCTGTGTGAGGAATTACGAAGCAAGATTGCTGCCTAATTTCTTTTCACTCAGGTTTTTATATTCTGCTAAGATAGAGTATGGTCAAATTTTCTGCCCGGAAAAAGCGTCACAACTTCAAAAAAACTCAAGCAATTTTTGCCAAATTTTCTAAAAAATTGCCTGCTCCTGGTTATTATTTTCAAAAAAATAAAACTATTTTTTTTGTATTGATTGGAGTGATCATGGTGCTTTGTCTAGCTGAACTATGGAATAATTTACGTTTCTCGGTTTGGGATGGCCAATCACAACTTAATTTAAGTTTAGTGCAAGGTGAGGCGCTTTCTTATGTCAAAATAAATCCGGAGTTAGAAGAAGTTTTAATACTTACCTTTCCAGATAATGCTATGGTTCAAGTAGCTAAAGGTTTTGCTGATTACCAGGCTAGCAAAATTGTCAGATTGGCTAAACAGGAAAAAATTCCAGTCGGGAAATTGACTAGTCAAACCATGACGATCTTTTTAGGTAGCTTAACTGACGGTTATATTGTTAGCTCGGTACAAAGCTCCACGTTTTCTAACTTAGTTTTTAAAGCTTTAACTAAACGAGCTAGTACAAATTTGAGTAGTTGGGACTTGTTTCGAATTTGGTTACTACTGCGTAATATGCGAAGTGATCAGGTAAAAACTGTTGATCTGAGCCAAACCGGAGCTTATCAGTTGACCACCTTACCAGATGGTTCCAAAGTGTATCAAATTAATTACGATCTGCTTGATGAATGGGTGTTGCGGGAACTGGCTCAGCCGGAATATCTGAACCAATCTCTGCGGTGGGAAATTTTTAATAGCACTGACCACGTTGGACTAGGACAGGCTTTAAAGCGAATTGTAGCTAATTCTGGTTTTGAGGTCATAGGAGTGCGTCAAGAAAACAAGCCAGTAGAAACATCAGTTCTTTTTATCAATAATAAATCAGTAAATAAAGATAAAATCGCAAAAATCGCAAAATATTTAGGCCTAAAAATCAATGAACATCCAGTTCAGACAAAAGGATCAGCAGCTGATATTGAAATTGTAATCGGAGAAGATTTTTGGCAGCGATTTTTTAATAAATCTAATTAGCAGTTCCAGCTCGAGTTTGTTTTTCTGGAGCAGTAAAAGAAGGGTGATTTTTATTTTTTAAACTACATTTAGTTTCTCTAATAAAAACCGAGACTTTTTGGGGGTCAATAGATTTAATAAAAAATTCATAGCGATTATCACGTTTGACAAGCCAAATTAAACGCCTACCAAAATTATCCGGTAGTCGGCCTACATATTTTTTATCGTGGTACAAACAAATTGACTGATTTCTGATTTTCATTTCCAATTCCAAACAAGCATTAAGAATAGAAAGCGTAGGACGTTCACCAATTTGAACTAGGCTAACAACTTTAGTTTTTCCTGGTTCTTCAATAAAATTATATGTTTTGGTACTGGAGGAGGAATGGATTTTGCCATTGCCATTACAATCTTTTAGTTTATCCAGATTGCGCTTAGCAATCGGATTAAGCCGATCCAGTTTTAAAACTTGTTGGTAGATTTTTCTGGCTTTAGCAATTTCACCCAGGTGGATATAAGCCTGAGCTAATCTATTTAAAGCGTCAATGTTTTTTGGATCTTCGGAGATAATTTGTTCGTTGAGGGTTATGGCTTCGGACCACTCATTATTGAGCGCTTTGTAGATAGCGGCGGCAGAGAGGTTGCTTGTCATTGACAACCAACATACTGAGTTTGGGATTCCTTGTCAAGAGCGATATAATAGGTAAGGACAAAACGTAAGGCGAAAAAGGAAAAATATACATTTTTCAATTTTCGTTTTAGCTTTTGAATTTTTATGTCTGGACACTCTAAATGGTCGACTATTAAACATGCTAAAGGTATCAATGATGCCAAACGAGGCAAAATCTTTTCCCGTCTTTCTAAAACTATTGCCATTGCGGTTCGTGAAGGAGGTAGTGATAGCCCGGAATTTAACCCCAAGTTGAGATTGATGATTGAAAAGGCGAGAGCAGAGAATATGCCTAAAGAAAATATAGCTCGGGCAATTGATAAAGGAGCTGGTCGTATAGAAGGAGCTTCTTATGAAGAAATCACCTACGAAGGATTTGGACCTGGAAAAGTGGCTATGATGGTAGAATGTGTGACTGACAATAAAAACCGGACTAATTCAGAAATTAAATCAGCTTTTGAGAAAAATGAAGGTGTGTTTGGTTCAGTCGGTTCGACCAGCTACTTTTTCGCTAAAAAGGGGATAGTCAAAATTAAATTGCCTGAAGATAAGGATATTGAAGAAATTCAACTAGAGCTCATTGATTTGGGAGCTGAAGATTTTCAAAATGATAATCAAGCTGAATTAACGGTAATTACTGAGGCTAATGGCACACATAGCGTTGCTCAGAATATTGAAAAAGCTGGCTATACAATTTTGGACACCGATGTGATTATGGTTCCAAGCAGCTATATTAATCTTGAAGAGAAAGCTTATGAGCGCTTTATGCATTTTCTAGAGATCGTTGATGATCAAGATGATGTGCAAAGGATTTTCCACAATGCTCAAAAAAATTAAACGTATCTTTTATCTTTCCAAACGAAGAAAATTTGTTATCAGTGCCACTATTCTTTCTTTCGGCCTATTGTTTATTCAGGAGATTCAAGGTATTTACCATTACGGAGCTATTGCCGGATTAAGTCTGATTACTGTTTTACTTTCAATTTGGAGTTTAAAAGAAGATATTCGGAAAATCGGCTGGGTGATGGCGCTAATTTTACCAACCTTTTTTACCGCTTCTATTAATCTATTCTATTTCCTTCTTCCGGAACGGCTTGTTATTCGACTCGCTTTCATGGCTCTTTTTGGGATTGGAATGTATGCTTTGCTTCTGACTGAAAATATTTTTACTGTAGCAGCTTTGCGAACTATTCAACTACTGCGGGCAGCGCAAGCCTTAGGCTTTGTCCTGACGTTATTTGTAGCTTTTCTGTTGTACGATACTATTTTTTCCTACAAATTGGAACCATGGTATAACGCTGGCTTAGTGCTTCTAGCTTCATTTCCGCTAGTTTTACAAGGAGTCTGGTCAGCCAAGTTAGAAGATAAGCTGAGCAAAAAAACCTTGTCATATTCACTTATTCTGACATTTATTTTAGGACAAATGGCTATGATCATTAGTATGTGGCCGGTCACCATCATTATTGCTTCGCTCTTTTTAGTTACTGTCTTTTATGTGATTTTAGGTATTATACAGCAAGCTTTGGTAGGAAGGTTGTTTCGCCAGACTGCTTTTGAATATCTTCGAGTAGGAATTGCGGTGCTTCTAATTGTTTTATTTATTGCTCGGTGGCGAGGATAGAGATAAATTTAAAATAAAAGATAAATATCTATTCCCTTTTAATTACCCTGACCCTACCACCAAGATCTATAAAACCAGATATTGTTGATATTTTAGTATAAATAACTGAACCTTGACCATGATGAATTGTTAAATCCCGACCTAGTTTAATAGTTAATTTCATTGCGCCTGATCCATTAGCCTCATCTTCAGAAATACCCCAATCAGAGGCAAAAGTGCGAGCACGAATAATGGCTTTGTTTTTATCTATCCAAGACCAAATTAGTGTATGTTTTTTAGAAGATGCTTGTTTAACGGTAATTTTTTCAAGCTGTAAAGTATTAACTACTTGTTCAAGATTCCATGGAGGGGTAATTGATAAATCACCTCTAACCCACATTAGTCTATTTTTTGCCCATGTTTTGATTTTAGTTCTCATGCTAATAAGTTGTTTAACTGGCTTTTTATATTCTTGATCTAAAAAATAAGCTGCTCCTATTACAGCATGGCCAGCAAAAGGAATCTCTCTTTGTGGAGAAAAGATGCTAATATCTCTCTTTTGAATATTATTGATAAATACGATCTCACTAAACCCGCTTGCTAATGCTATTTGCTGTCGTTTGACTTTATTAAAGAATTTCTTTTCATCAATAATTATGCCAAGTGGATTACCATATTTACCTAATTTATCTGTAAAAACGTTGACTATATTCATTAAGATGATTTTACTACAAGAGGAATAAAAGTATAAAAAATAGTTTCGTCCTCGAGAACACCTCATATAATTTTTGCGTCTAAAAACAGAGTAGATCTTGATGAAAATAACAATGCTATCCAAAAGCCATATTATTATTTTAATGTAAAAACAAAATCAAATTACTCAAGAGAAAATTTTAATAACAGATATAATTGGTTTTCCATAATAAAATTTTTAGATATATCCAGGCAGAGTAGAGGGGATAGACAGATTTCTGTCACCAGTTATAGTCCCATAATAAACAGAGAATGATATTTTTCACATAAAGTTATAGGACTTTTCACGGAAGCAATTTTAGCAGCAAAACAATTTGACTGCTGAATACCTATGTTTTTGGGAAAATATTCGTAGATATTTAACAGAGTAAATGATATAGTTTGTATATATTACTAGACTCTGTTTATGGACTGGATTTAAGTTGTGGAAAACTTTGAATCTATCAAGGCTTAAACCTTCTTAGCAAGACTTAAAAATAAGAGGCATAGACTAAAGGAAGAGAAGATTTCATGAGTGCCATGCTGGCGAATGTAAATATGTTAAAACGATCTAACCACTCTGCTTAGTTGTATGTATTTAAAATGTTTCCAAGCTATTGTGTCGCACAATATAACTTAAACGACATAGAGTATGGAAGTAGCAGAGAGCAGCTCAATTTTTGTGTTTTTTAGAAAAATTTTTAATTTTTTTTAAATTTTTTTATTTCCCCTTTTACAGATATGTGCAAAATTCACATAACTGCTCTTTTTGTTTTGATACTACATTTTGCCAACTTTGTATAAAAAGCCGTAAAAGTGTGTGTCTACCCCACTTAAGACTTTTTTTACAGAGGTTTTTATCTGTTTTTGATGATTAGTTAATCATTGAAAAACTTTGCATGCGTTAGAATGGCTCTCATTGCGTATTAGCCATATAAAACTGATATATCAACCAAAAATGATTTCTTAAACATCAAAAACAAGTTTTGGAACGATTAGTTAAATACATGCTGTAGACACGTTTTCTGTATGTGTCTATGTAGGTTGTTTTGATGTAATTTGGTCTTTTAAAATGAGCCTCTTGCTTTTTGAAGCTATAAGAAACTCAACCCTTTTTGTTGTGATAGTTTTTAAAAACAAATATCAATATGTTGAATTAATTTTTTTATTATTTATTTTAATTAATATAAGAACACTTTTTCATTTTTATTAGATATTGTTTTTGCTGCTTGTTTTATTTTATGTCGTACAATAAAATAATTTATACTATTAAAAATACATAATTAGAGAAGCCTACTCTGATCCACATCTGTTGTTTTCGGCTTTTTTACAGTAGGTGATTGCTCTATTTTATTAGTATATCAATAAATATTTCTTACTACTCATATTGTCAGTTTCTAACTTTGACTGCTAATGAAAAAAAGTCTTGATATAAAAACCCAAATTGAGCTGTTCTTAGAGTACTTGGAATTGGAAAAGAATGCCTCTCCCCTTACTATTCGCAATTACCGAATCTATCTCGAGCGCTTTGCCAGTTGGCTGGATGCTCAAAAAAACGCAGTCATATCAGTAAAAAGTATTGATATAGACACTGTTCGCGAATACCGTCTTTATTTAAAACGCTTTATTGATGATCATGGCTTACCACTCAAGAAGAGCACTCAGAGCTACTATGTGATCGCGCTGCGATCGTTTTTCAAATGGCTAATTAAAAATGATGTTAAAGTTTTGGCACCGGAAAAAATTGAGCTGCCAAAGAATGATGCTAAATCTTTGAAGTTTTTAAATCGTGAGCAAGTGGAGCGCTTGCTATCCCAGCCTACCCTATCAAGCGAAATAGGGTTGAGAGATAAGGCAATTTTGGAATTACTGTTTTCTACTGGCTTGCGGGTGTCTGAGCTGATTAACTTAAACTGCGATCAGGTCAATTTGGAGACCAAAGAGTTTGGGGTGATTGGTAAAGGGAGGAGACCGCGAGTGGTTTTTTTGTCAGAGTCAGCTGCTGATTGGCTGAACCGATATTTGGAACAACGGGAAGATAGTTGGAAGCCACTTTTTATCCGCTACTCAAGGGGCAAACAAGAAGAATACGAAGGTGAGAAAATGCGGCTAACCCAACGCAGTGTGCAGCGAATTATAAAAAAATACGTACGTAGAGCCAAGCTACCAGTCGATGCAACCACACACACCCTTCGGCACAGCTTTGCAACTGATTTACTTTTAAATGGCGCCGATCTTCGCAGTGTCCAAGAAATGCTGGGTCATAAAAATATTGCTACGACGCAAATTTATACACATGTAACCAATGCCCAGCTTAAAAAAGTCCATGAGCAATTTCATGGGAAGAAAGAAAACAGTAATTAGAAATTGACAGACTAAATTTAACAAACCAAAACCCTTCATTCTTTCTTTGGAATTTCAGGAAATTTAACCAATTCTCCTAGCTGAGAATGAATTGCCTCTCTACATTCTTTCTTAAATTTTTTATTATTATTTTCATGGAGATATTTTGCTACTAAAAATAAATCTGAAGTTTTAATTAACGCAATCTTTTCTCGTTTTGCATCAGTTTTACATTTTGCTGTAAAATCAACCTTTCTATTTTTTGGCTCTATAAATCTTTCTGGATTTCCAAATAATATGCCAAATGCTTTTTCTTCTACCTCGTCTCTAGCAAAGTCTGCATTCAATGCATCAATCAATTGCCGGTATTTAGTTACATTAATATCCTTACTATCTTTCCCCTCACTTTCTCCAATATATCGATGTTCTTCAGGACTTGTAATAACCTGATCCATTTCTAAATTACCATCATCATAATTTTCAGCTTGATAGCCGAGTATTTTAAGAGCTTTTATGACTGCATTTTCAAGTGGTTTACCTTGTTCAAATAATAAATCCTTTAATGTTATCTCCTCTTCAAGTTCTATTTTCAGCTTCTCATTTTCTTCTTTAATTTTTAAAACTTTTTTCTTATTCTTGCTAATTGACTTAAGCAACTTTTCTTCTTTCATGCTTATGAATTCTTTTTTTGAAACCCACTCTGGTGCTGTTGTTTTTTCTGAATTATTGGTAAGTTTGTTATCAATTTCAATTAAACATTGGATAAAGTTGCTGCCCCAAATCAATCCCTTTTTGTTCCAAACCTCTTCTTTTTCACCGTCCACACCTTTTTTTGTTTTTGTAAACTCTTCCTCATTAAAGGTGATCATTGGAAGCGTTATTAAATATCCAGTGCCAATCTTATAAATAGCTCCTAATATTTTCGTTTTTGTTTTACCAGTAAAAACAACATCAACTTCTTTTGGATTTTCTACGTAAAGTTTGTATTCTAAATTATCTTTGAATGAGTTATAAAAATTTCTGAAAGTCGGATTTCCTGAAAAGCAAATATGTTTTCCAGAGGCGGATATTAATGTGCCAATACTGATTGGTAAAAAATCGTAATTAGATTTTGTATAAGTTTTGTGTAAGCTTTCCCCTTTTCTGGGGTGAGATACACCAGAAGAAAGCATGTGGCTTTGTTTTTTGGACAAAACAATAAAAACACTTTTCCCAGATTGCAAAAAATCTGTTATTTCTTTTTGAAGGTGAATTATTTTTTTTTCGTATTCACTTGATGTTGGAACATTGTAGCAACCTCCTCCTGAAGAAAAATCAATCCAATTCCCATAATTCTCACTTGGGTATAAAGATTCTGGCGAAATCAATAAAATATCAGCGTCCATTAAAGATAAATCACTGTAAAAATTTAAATAATTATCACTGTTGCCTGGTATTTCGTATCCGATTGTAAATATTTGTTTTTTCATATGCATAGCTTGTTTCTCTCTGTGAAATAAAATTATTTCAATTACATGAGAATAATTTTTATTTTGATATAAATCTAATTGGGATTATAAAACTGGAAGTCAAGTTGCGCAATTTATTCTACTCTTCGCTCTCTTCTTCACCGATACAAGTCATGGCGGCCACGCTATCGCCTTCTTTGTTAAACCTCATGAGGATAATGCCTTGAGTATTGCGACCCAGTTGCTTAATATTGCGCAGTGGCAACTTGATCATTTGGGCTTTTTTAGTAGTAATCATCAGCTGAGAAATTTCTGGAGTGACTAACTCAGCTGAGACAATATTACCAGTTTTAGCATTAAGCTTAGCCACTTTGACACCTACTCCAGCACGTTTGTGCAATGGGAATAAATGGACCGGAGTACGTTTGCCAATCCCCCGCTCGGTGACAACCATAAGGTCTCTAAAGTATTTTTTGCGACCATCATCGGGTCTGTTCTCTTTAGACGGGAAAGTTTCCATAGTAACCACATAATCATCAGGTTTGATATTAATGCCCTTAACACCTTTGGTAGCTCGACCCATAGGACGGACATCCTTTTCATTAAAGCGAATGGCTTTACCTCTGTGGGTGACGATAAAAACCTGATCATCACCAGAAGTAGTTTTGACAGAAATTAGCTGATCGCCTTGATCCAATTTGATACTAGTCAAACCGTTGACTTTAATTTTGACATATTTATCTAAAGTGGTTTTTTTGATCAAACCCTGTTTAGTAGCCATGACCAAAAACCCTCCAGTTTTAGTCAAATCAGGAATGGCAATGATAGACTTAACCGTTTCCCCACTATCAATATTGATCAAATTAACGACAGCTTGGCCTTTGCTTTGGCGGCTACCTTCGGGTAAATCGTAGGCTTTGAGATGGAAAACTTTGCCTTTGTTGGTAAAGAATAAAACATCATCATGATTGTTGGCAGTTAATAAGAAAGCCATCTCATCTTCAGCTTTGGTAGCCATGGAAGAAACGCCTTTGCCGCCGCGGCGCTGAGAACGGAAAGTATCGCGGGGAATCCGTTTTACGTAGCCACTCTTAGTTACCGTAATTAAAATTGGAGCATTGGGTACTAAATCCTCTTCAGAAATAGTAGTTAGAGCGCCATGAATTTTGGTCCGCCTGGGGCTTTTATATTTTTCTTTAAGTCCATCCAGTTCGGCAATAATGACCTCTAAAATTTGTTTGGGGTTTTGTAAAAGTAAGGTTAGTTTATCAATCGTTTCTTTAATGGCTTTGTACTCATCTTCAATTTTTTGCCGTTCAAGTGCTGAAAGCCGGCGCAGCTGCATATCTAAAATAGCTTCTGATTGGATTTGGGTCAGGCCAAAGCGGGACATCAAATTAGCCCGAGCGGTATCACTGTCTTTGGATTCGCGAATAGTTTTGATAACGGCATCAAGGTTATCTAGAGCAATTTTTAAACCTTCTAAAATATGGGCTCGGAGTTTAGCAGCCCGCAGCTCATACTGACTGCGGCGAACAACCACTAGTTGACGATGTTTGATATATTCAGTCAGCATCATTTTCAAATTACACAACTGAGGTGTGCCATCGACCAAGGCCACCATATTAGCCGGGAAACTGGTTTGTAGCTCAGTATGTTTGAAAAGATTATTGAGAACCGATTTGGGCCGACTGCCTTTTTTGAGCTCAATCACGACATGCATGCCTTTGCGGTCAGATTCATCCCGAATATCAGAAATGCCAATAATCTTTTTATCTTTAACCAGCTGGGCAATTTTCATGATCAGTTTGGCTTTGTTGACCAAATATGGAATTTCGGTAATGACGATCCTAGATTTATCCTTAACTTCAGTGATATCAGTAGTAGCCCTCATCAAAATCCTGCCTTTACCAGAAAGGTAAACTTCGCGGATGTCTTTGGGATTATAAATATTAGCCCCGGTTGGAAAATCAGGACCTTTGATATGGCCCATTAACTCTTCAATAGTAACTTCAGAAACAAAACCGCCAGTGAGTTGATCTGGCTCAGTAGTTTCGATAGTTTTGGGATCAGCTTGAGTTGGAGTGGTTTGGGATTTAGCAACCAAGGTTTTAATTGCATCAACCACCTCTTCCAAGTTGTGTGGTGGAATTTTAGTAGCCATCCCGACCGCAATCCCTTCAGAACCGATCAAAAGCAAATTTGGCAATTTGGCTGGTAAAACCGAAGGCTCTTGTTGAGACCCATCAAAATTGTCGACAAAATCAACCGTTTCCTTATCAAGATCTTCCAATAGCTCATCTGCAATTTTGGCCAGTTTGGCTTCGGTGTACCGCATGGCAGCAGCACTATCACCATCAACTGAGCCAAAGTTACCCTGACCATCGACTAAGGGATAGCGCATGGAAAAATCCTGAGCTAGTCTCACTAACGTTTGGTATACAGCTTGATCGCCATGAGGGTGATATTTACCCAAAACTTCTCCTACAATTCTGGCAGACTTTTTGTATGCAGCTTTAGAGGTCAGACCCATATCGCGCATGGCAAACAAGATCCGGCGGTGTACTGGTTTTAAACCATCGCGAACATCCGGCAAAGCTCTGGCCACGATAACAGACATGGCATAATCTAGATAGGATTTTTCCATCTCCTGTGTAATCGAGGTTGGGAAAATTTTGCCATACTCAGTATCTTTAACCACGTTTTTTTGCAAAGCCTGATTTGGCTCCCCATTTGTTTCTACTGGTTTATTGGTATCTTCTGCCATGTTTTTTTCTTTACAAATTTATGTCGTTTAATATTAAATTATTTGTTTAAAACGATCTTGACTATTTTTAAGCTCTTTTAAGGCTTCTATTTTATTAGCAAAACGCTTGATCTTGACCCATTTACCTTTTTCCAAATCTTTATAGTGAGCAAAGAAATGCTCAATTCGATGTAAACGATGTCTAGGAACATCAGATAATTTGGTCCAAGGCCCAAACTCAGCATCAATACTGCGAGTAGCCGGAACACAAATTAGTTTACAATCTCCACCCTTTTCATCTTCCATAGCCAACATACCAATGACTTCAGCCTTGATCCAGGTGCCTGGAGCCACTGGTTCGGAAGTTAAAACTAAGGCATCAAGAGCATCACCATCTTGGCCAAGTGTATGTTCTACTAAACCATAGTTTTCCGGATAAGCCATGGGAGTTGGTAAAAACCGATCCACATAGATCCTGCCAGTTTTTTCATCCAATTCATACTTAACTGAAGAGCTGGATGAAATTTCGATGATAATATCAACTATGGTTTTTTTTGCCATACAGTCCTCAATTTTTACATGCCAAAAGTAGTAACAACTAAAGAGGCAATCAGCAAAGCCACAATCTGAATGATTTTCATCATAGGATTAAGAGCTGGTCCAGAGGTGTCTTTTAAAGGATCACCAACGGTGTCACCAACCACAGCGGCTTTGTGAGCTTCACTGCCTTTACCGCCAAAAAAGCCATCCTCAATGTATTTTTTGGCATTATCCCAAGCTCCACCAGTATTACAGCTGTACAGAGCAACCATAAGACCAGAGGCAATAGCCCCGCCTAAAAAGCCACCTAATGCTTCAGCACCTAGAAGGCCTGCGAAAACCGGAGCAGTAATTACAATAGTGGCTGGTAAAACTAGCTCTTTTTGAGCAGCAGCGGTCACGATTTCCACGGCCTTAGAATAATCGGGAGTAGCTTTACCCTGCATAATACCTTTAATTTCTTTAAATTGACGGCGCACTTCTTTAATAACTTCGTAAGCTGCAACTCCAACTGATTTCATTAGCCTTGAGCTAAATAAGAATGGCAAAGCAGCACCGAATAAGACACCGACAAAAACTTTAGGATTAGCCATATCAATTGAACTTAATCCAGTTTCTTCAAAATAAGTTGCAAACAGTGAACTAGCAGCAATGACAGCCGAACCAACGGCAAAACCTTTGGTCAAGGCTTTGGTAGTGTTACCAACAGCGTCAAGACCATTGGTTACCTTGGCAGCTTTTTCAGACAGTCCTGCCATTTCACACATACCCTGAGCATTATCGGCAATAGGTCCGAAGGTATCTAAAGCCATAATAATACCGGTTGTTGCCAGCATACCCATCCCGACTAAAGAAACTCCATAAAAACCTAGCAAGCTATAGCCAACCAAAATACCGGCAATCATGACCAAGGTTGAGGCAAAAGTTGATTCCATACCAAAAGACATGCCAGTAATAAGATTGGTACCTGCGCCGGTTTCTGAAGCCTTAGCAATTTCCACTACTGGTTTTTCACCTGGTCCGGTGTAGTATTTTGTAATAAACAGTAAGGCTAGCATACCTACGATCCCAGCTACGGCTGCATACCCAGCTTTGACTTCCTCAAGCAAATAAATTGCCAAACCCATAAAGATAACTACAGAGGAAATTGCTGAAACCACGAAACCTCTAATTAAAGGCAAAATAGCATTGGTCTCACCTTCTCTAGCTTTAACAAAAAATGAACCCAAAATTGAAGTCAAAATAGCAGCAGCTCTAGCTAGTAGTGGAAAAACCACACCTTTTAAACCAAACATTTGACCGCCCAAGATCATGGCAGCTACTACCGTTAGTTCATATGATTCAAAGACATCAGCGGCCATACCAGCGCAGTCACCGACGTTATCGCCAACATTATCAGCAATTACGGCTGGATTACGCGGATCATCTTCAGGAATACCTTTTTCAACTTTACCAACCAAATCAGCACCAACATCAGCAGCTTTGGTAAAAATACCGCCGCCTACCC
Organism: Candidatus Beckwithbacteria bacterium; assembly: GCA_012797845.1. Lineage (NCBI taxonomy): Bacteria > Candidatus Beckwithiibacteriota > Candidatus Beckwithbacteria bacterium. The sequence goes on along the minus strand of JAAZOH010000019.1, from coordinate 11,852 downwards.
GCATAAACAGTGCAATCAAAGCAGCGCCAAACCCATAGCCAACCAAAACATCAGTAGCATGTTTGGCTACAGCTTCATCGCCAACCAAGTGATAACTAAAGTAAGACCACATGTAGATTAAGGAAACACCCATTAGACCCAAACCAACGACCAACATTCCGTTGACTGCTCCAGCTCCAAAAGCAACTTTTAAAGCAGGGTTAAGACCTTTTAAAGCCGAGTTGGCAGTGCGAACATTAGCATGAACTGCCACCCACATACCAAGATAACCAATAACAGCACTTGAAACTGCCCCCAATAAAAAGGTAATGGCAATATGGGAACCCATGGCAAAAAATAGCAGGATTGCCAAAACAATCATAAAAGGAATAATGACACTAAATTGTCGTTTAAGATAAGCCATAGCACCTTCACGGACAGCTTTAGCAATATCTTGTAATTTTTTTGAGCCTTCCTGCTCCTGCATTACTTGCCTGGTTAAGTAATACCCATAGGCTAAAGCGATGATGGCTGTAGCCGGAGCAACAAAAAGCGCTACTAATTGGATATTCATCATATGAAATCTCCTTTGTTTTATTCCCGCAGGCTTGGGAATGTATTTTTAATAATTATTTCTAAACTAAACTTGGCTATTATAAATAGAACTTTGTAAAAGTTCTAGCTTTATAAAGCATACGTCAATTTCTTTTGGCCGCAAAAGAAATTGACAAAAGAAAACTCTCGCTTAAATTAAAAAATGTTCAGGAAACAGTTTTTTTCATTTATGTCATCGAACTTGCCTTCTCAGAAAGGCAGCAAACATTGCGATGACATGTTGTATGAATTCAAAAAACAGTTTCTTGACTATTTTTTAAAAAAGCGATTATAAAACAAAAAATTTTATAATTTAGCTTTTGCAATTCTTAAAAGAGCAATCAATAAAACATTTATTTGTTAAATATCTAAAGTTGCCATTTTGGCATGTGTTTGGATAAACCGTTTTCTCGGTGGTACTTCATCACCCATCAACATAGTAAAAACCTGATCAGCCCGTTCTCCATCTTCAACGCTTACTTGTTTAAGTAATCTGGTTTTGGGATTCATGGTTGTTTCCCAAAGTTGTTCTGGGTTCATTTCGCCCAAACCTTTGTATCTTTGTAAATTTATTTTAGTAGCACTCCCCTTCTCTTGTTTGATTTTTTGAATACATTCATCTTTTTCCGGATCAGAATAAGCATATTTTATATCTTTGCCAGTTTGGATTTTATACAGTGGCGGTAGAGCGATATATAAATATCCTTTAGCTACGATCTCTGGTAAGTGACGGTAAAAAAAGGTTAAAAGTAAAGTCGCAATATGTTCACCATCCACATCAGCATCACACATAATCACAATACGATGATAGCGGGCTTTAATTACATCAACTGTTTCGCCAATGCCCATACCTAAAGCAATAATCAAAGCTTTGAGCTCTTCAAACTCTACAATTTTATCAAGCCTGGCTCGTTCAGTATTTAAAATTTTCCCACCCAAAGGCAAAATAGCTTGGTTAAACCGGTCTCGACCCTGTTTAGCACTACCGCCAGCACTATCTCCTTCAACGATGAAAAGTTCTGATTGAGCCGGATCTTTGCTTTGACAGTCAGCCAATTTACCTGGCAAAGTCATGCCTTCCAAAATCCCTTTGCGAACGACCGCATCTCGAGCGGCCCGAGCGGCCATACGGGCTTTAGCAGCCAGTTCAATTTTGCCAATAATTTTTTTAGCTTCTTGAGGATGTTCTTCAAAATAAACATCAAGCTGCTCTTTAAAGACTGAATACACAGCCTGCTGAGCTTCACTATTATTAAGTTTAGTTTTGGTTTGAGATTCAAACTGAATATTAGCGGCTGGCATTTTGACAAAAACTACAGCAGTTAAACCTTCTTTAATATCATCGCCGGTGAGTTCACTTTTACCATCTTTACCATTCATCTCGTTCTGTTTCATATAGTCTTTGATTGACCGCGTTAAAGCCATACGAAATCCGGCCACATGAGTCCCACCATCGGGAGTATTAATTACATTGGTAAAAGCCTGAATATTCTCATTAAAACTGTCGGTGTATTGCATAGCTATTTCTACGCCAATAGGAAACTTATCCTCGACATGGCCTTTAGCATAAATGACTTCATGAATTTCTTTTTTATTTCTATTTAAAAAACGCACCAAAGATTTGATGCCACCTTCGAAATAAAAATGAGCTTCCTCGCCACTACGTAAATCAAAAAGATGGATTCTAATTCCAGCCATTAAATAAGCCCGTTCACGGAGCATATTTTTAATTTTTTTATAAGAAAATTCAGTAGTTGAAAAAATAGAACTATCAGGTTTAAAAGCAGTAGTAGTACCACCTTGCAAAAATGGCACATAAGTTTGGGATAAGGACTCTTTAATTTGAGTATCGCTTAATGTTTTAACACTGTCTTTGGGTTTACCAATCGAATATTCCTGGAAATAAATTTGGTTATCTCGTCGGACTTCAACTCTAGTGTAAATAGATAACGCATTAACAGCCGAAGAACCAATTCCGTGCAAACCACCAGAAGCTTGGTAAGCCCTACTATCAAACTTACCTCCAGCATGGAGTTTGGTCATAGTAACTTCTAAGGCGGAAATACCTAATTTGGGATGAATATCAACCGGAATACCGCGGCCATCATCAGAAACTACCATGCTACCGTCTTTTAAAATATGCACATACACATTACTGGCAAAACCAGCAATAGCCTCATCAAGAGAGTTGTCGACAATTTCAGAGAGCAAATGATGCAAACCTCGCTCATCAGTGGAGCCAATATACATGCCCGGTCGTTTGCGGACTGGTTCTAAACCTTCCAGAACTTGGATATTTTCAGCGGTATAGCTTTGTGAAGCGTTCATATTCTTTAATAAGACAATAAAGAACAAAGTCCCACAATGGGGCTTTTGTTTCTCTTTAATATATCCCTTAGTATATCAAATTTATCAGACTTTTGGGTCTGAAATTAGACCTCAAAATCTAACGCAAGAAGGATACAATTTAAAACCCTTCCAAGTCAAGCTCCTCCTGGTCCCAAGCAATCATAAGTTGGTCTAGAACCAGTTTTATATTCACATTACCGGCTATATCTTGCTGACCCTTAATTAGATTTTTAAGCAATACGGTAAGATTGATTGGTGAGTCAGAGGAGTTTTGTTGTAGTTGCCAACGCAGCGTATATATAGTGCTAGCTAACCATTGCTGGGCTGAATTTCGATCTTTACTATAGTTATTAATAACACTTAATCTTTGGCCAATAGTTTGTTTATGAAGACTAATAAGTTCTTGCCAAATAGTTTCAAAATCTAAGTCTTGCTTCCCTGTTTTACCAGCAATTAAAACCTGGCAACGAGATTGAATAGTTGCAAGCAGTTGCTGATGATTACTGGTTAATAAAAAAAATAGTGTATCTTCTCCGGGTTCTTCCAGAATTTTTAACAAGGCGTTTTGAGAAGCTGTAGTCATAGTTTGGGCTTGGTCAATAATACATAGCTGTTTGGGTAGCTCAAATGGTTTTTTATTGACTATTTGAGGTAATTGTCGAATAATTTCAATCTTAATCGAAGCCTTTTGAGTAGTGGTTTTAGTATTGATTTCGGGTTTAACCCAGGTAATGTCAGGATGGGTTTCTAGCTGATCTGGAGTGATAGCAATACCTGCTAATGCAATTATTTTGGTTTTAGCTTGTGAAAGTGGGAAGCCACTGAGTAGATAACTATGCATATTTATTTTTGTATTATGCCACAACATGTAGAAAACATGTTGACGAGACATTCATTTAAAAGGATAATGATTTTAAGATAGACCACTTCTGATGGTGGTTTGTTGATGAAAAAACTATTCTGCCCATGGATACTAGTAATAAAACCCTAGCTGATATCTTACTTGCTAAGCAAGTTCTAACTCAAACCAACTACGATTTTATCAAAACCGAAGAAGTTAATACTGGCAAAGATCAGGAAGAAATCATTCGTGACCGCAATTTAGCTTCTGAGAAAGAATTAGTCGAAGCTAAGGCAGCTATTAACAATATCCCTTTTATTGACATTACCCAAATCGGGAGTAATCCTCAGGCTATGACTTTGGTACCCCAAAGTGTGGCTCAGCGTTTTATAGTCTTCCCCTACTCTTTTGATCCAGCTGAAAAAAAACTAGAAGTGGTTATGGAAAATCCACTGGACGTGACAGCAATAGACTTTTTAGAGCGTAAGTCGCAATGTAAAGTAGCGCCGGCTTTTGGAGTAGCTAAGGATATTAAACAAGTAATTAGCGAACGTTATTCCCAAGGATTATCTTCTCAAATTGATGCAGCTGTCAAAGAAGCTGCTCAAAGTAATACTCGGGTAGTTGATGAAAATACAATTAAGGATGTTATTCAGGAGGCACCAATTGCCAAGATTGTAACTACTCTTTTAAGCTTTGCTATGAAATCTCAAGCTTCGGATATTCATATTGAGCCGATGGAAGATAAAACCAGAGTGCGATATCGGTTGGATGGGATTTTGCACGAAAAATTAGTACTGCCTAAAAATGTGCATGATGCCGTCATCTCTCGGATCAAGATTTTAGCCAGAATGAAAATTGACGAAAAACGAATCCCTCAGGATGGCCGTTTTTCTTTTCGCAGCGATGATCAAGAAGTTGATTTGCGGGTATCATCCCTACCAACAGCTCATGGAGAAAAAATCGTAATGCGGCTTTTGAAAAAAGGCGGTAATGTGCCTGATTTACCAGATTTGGGTTTACGTGGTCGGGCTTTAAAGAATTTTCAAGAAGCTATTCAAATTCCTCATGGAGTTATCTTGGTTACTGGTCCAACTGGTTCAGGAAAAACGACTACACTCTACTCGGCTCTTTATAAAATTAATACGCCCAAAGTCAATATTATTACCTTGGAAGATCCAATTGAGTATGAGATGCCAGGTATCAATCAGGTTCAAATTAACCCAGTAGCTGGTCTGACTTTTGCTTCGGGATTACGGTCTATTTTGCGACAAGACCCCAATATTGTGATGGTCGGCGAAATCAGGGACACCGAAACAGCTGAGCTAGCAATTCAAGCTTCTCTTACGGGTCACCTAGTCTTTTCTACGCTGCATACCAATTCAGCTGCTGGAGCCTTGCCTCGTTTAATTGACATGGAAGTAGAACCTTTCCTATTGGCTTCAGCAGTCAATTGTATTGCTGGTCAACGGGTGGTGCGAAAAATTTGCCCAAGTTGTAAAGAAGCATATAGTCCACCCAAGGAAGTTATAGATGGACTGCGTAAAAAATTAGGACCACTTTTTGATCGTTATGATACTCCGGATTTTAAATTATACAGAGGAAGACGTTGTCAAGCTTGTAATGATACTGGCTATGCAGGAAGAATCGGAATTTATGAGGTCTTGCAGGTAACTGAAAAGATTAGCGCCTTAACAATTGCTCATAAACCAACTTCAGAAATTGAAAAAGCTGCTATTGAAAATGGCATGATTACCATGGAAATCGACGGCTATCTAAAAGCTATAGAAGGTGTTACTACTCTAGAAGAAGTAATGCGAGTAGCACAAACCTAAAATAAACCGTATTATTAAATTATATTTATTTATCTATGCAAACTATACGAGAACTTCTCCAGCTTACTGTCCAAAAAAACGCTTCTGATCTTCATTTAATCAATGATTCTAAGCCCATGTTGCGAATTGATGGAGAGTTACGAGCTATTGAGGATGCGCCAACACTCACGCCTGAACTTTTGAAAACCCTAGTTTCTTCAATGTTGACCGAAGTTCAAAAAGAATTTTTAAAACAAAATAAAGAAATTGACTTTTCCATAAGCTTAGGTGACCTAGCACGTTTTAGGGTCAATGCCTATGTTCAGCGTAATAGTTTTGCTGCGGCACTGCGTTTAATTCCTACCAAAATTCGTAGTTTTGATGAGTTGCAATTGCCTAATATTTTTCACAACTTAACCTCTCTAAAATCAGGCATGATTTTGGTGACTGGCCCGACTGGCCATGGTAAATCCTCAACATTGGCAGCTATGATCAATGAAATCAATTCGACCAGAGCCGATCATATTGTGACTATCGAGGACCCAATTGAGTATATGTATAGCAATAAAAAATCAATTATTTCTCAACGTGAACTTGGGCAAGATACGCACTCTTGGAAAATTGCCTTGCGCAGCGTGCTTCGGGAAGATCCAGATGTAGTTTTAATTGGGGAAATGCGGGACTATGAAACTATTGCTTCGGCTTTAACTATTGCTGAAACAGGCCATTTGGTTTTTGCGACGCTGCATACTAACTCGGCTTCACAAACAATTGACCGTATTGTTGATGTCTTTCCCGCTCACCAACAAAACCAAATTAGAATGCAACTGGCTAATACATTGGAAGCAGTGGTTTCACAACGACTTTTACCAGCATTAACTGGTGGACGTATTCCGGTAGTAGAAGTTTTACTGGGAACTACAGCAGTAAAAACTAATATCCGTGAGGGCAAAACTCACTTAATCGACAATATTATTCAAACTTCACAAGAGTCAGGTATGATTCCCCTCGAAGGCTATATGGCTGACTTAATTGGTCGGGGTAAGTTAGATATTCAAGTTGCGAAACAGTGGAGTTTGCGACCACAAGAACTAATGCGGCACCTAAAAGGTGACAGTGAAAAATAATTATGAAAGTATTTTTATATCAGGCAGTTAAAGAAGATGGCGAACGGCTTCAGGGAGTAGTTGAAGCCAGAACTAAACAGCAAGCTGTCGATATTTTGCGTGGTAAACGCCTACTTATTACCAGTCTTGAAGATCAGGAAAGCAAAATGCAATATCAGCTGAGCATGCGCCTTTCTCATGTGAGCCAAACCGATATTATTCATTTTACTCGTCAATTTGCCTCGATGATTGATGCCGGTTTGCCAATGACAAGTGCGCTGCAACTTTTACAGAAAAAAACTAAGCCAGCTATGTCTAAAGTTATTTCAGATGTCAGCGCAGGGATTGAAGGTGGGCAAACACTGTATAAATCTATGCAGTCTCACCCCGAAGTTTTTACCCCACTCTACTTATCGCTTGTTAAAGCTGGAGAAATGGCAGGAGTCTTGGGTGAGGTTTTAACCAGACTGGCTGAAAGCATGGAAAATCAACGGGAATTTACGTCAAAAGTGAAATCTTCCATGATGTATCCGGCTATTGTGACACTAGCTATGATTGGGGTGGGAATTATTATGGTCTTTTTTGTGATGCCTAAAATGAGTTCTTTGTATGAAGAGTTTGATGCTGATCTACCTATTATGACTTCTATTGTATTGGGAGTTTCTGAATTTATTAGAGTTAAGTGGTACTTCTTTTTGATTATTATTGCTAGTTTGGTGGCTGGAGCAGTTTGGTGGCTGAAGAGTCCTGAAGGTAAAAAACAATTTGATCAAGTTACTTTAAAAATTCCGTATATTGGGGAATTGTTGGACAAAGTTATTTCTACCACAGTAATTAGTACTTTAGCGCTACTAATTAAATCCGGAGTATCAATTGTTGATTCTTTAGGGGTGGTGAGTCAAATTTCCAGTAACTCGGTCTATCGGAACGGTATTGAAAAAGCCACAACTACAGTTGAAAAAGGCATGACCTTATCAAGTAGCTTTGCCAGAGAAGCTTTTTTCCCTGACGCAGTAATTCAAATGATGTCAGTCGGTGAAGAAACCGGCCGACTAGATGAAATGCTGGACCGGATTGCTTCACAGTATGAAAAAGATTCGCTTTTGGCTTTGAAAGCTTTAACCAGCGCTATTGAACCGGCTATGATTGTAATACTTGGAATTGGAGTGGGAGTAATGGTTATTTCGATTATTGTGCCAATTTACAACTTGACATCACAGTTTTAATTGAGGCACTATAGTAGTAATAAGTTCTTGCCATTTTAGGAATAATAAGCCTAATGGTTTAAAAGTATATGAAATACAAGTCTTCCCGAGGTTTTACTCTAGTTGAGTTATTAATCGTTATCACTATCATTGGTATTTTGGCTGTGGCAGTATTGGCGGCTATTAATCCTATTGAACAGATGAATAAAGCCAAAGATAGCGGATATCAACAAACCGTTGCTGATGTTATAAATGCTGTACAGAGAAATGAATTAACAACAGAACAATATCCATGGGGAGCAGCTGGAACTGCTGTTACCAATATGTATCGTCATGATACTACTGATGTGACTACTACTGGCTATGTTGCTAATTTAGTAACAGCAGGAGAATTAAAAACTAGTATATCTAATAAAGTTCCTGCCAGTGATTTATATATTGGAGCTTATGATGGAAGTAGTGGCTTTTGGGGATGTTATTTACCAGCATCAAAATCAGCACGAGCTGGCTTCACAGCAGCTGGTGTTCAATATAATGGTTTTGACTATAAAACAATGACCGGCTGTGATAATGGTACTGGTATTTGTACTGCTTTAACGAATCCTACAGCTGGTACTAACTGTACTGCTAGTTCTGCAGAATGGAGTATTACTGGAGATAGTGGTGTTAAATGTATGCTTTGTGCTCAAACAGATTAGTTTTGAAAGAATCAAATTAAAATAAAACCCAGCTTCGGCTGGGTTTTTTGTTGGCGAAACTCTGATTTTCTGTTAATCTAAATACTAGAGATTTTAAGTTTATTAAGAAATTTTATATTTTATGTTGGTTTACTTACTACTTTTTATTTTTGGATTAATCATTGGAAGCTTTTTAAATGTAGTAGTTTATCGGGAAACTCATGAAAGCAAAGGTAAAAAAACAGGATTAAAAGCTTGGATACCAGAATGGGCCATTGGCCGGTCGTGTTGCCCAAAATGCAAAAAAGAAATCAAGTGGTATGACAACATTCCCCTACTCTCTTATTTGCTACTTAAAGGCAAATGCCGGTTTTGTAAACAACATATTTCTTCAAGCTATCCCTTAGTTGAGTTGGTAGTTGGCTTGGAGTTTGTTTGGGTTTATTGGCTACTGGGACGTTTTGCCTTTTTTCAGCAGATGGAAGGCTTTTTTAGCTTTGTGGTTTTAGGGTTTTGGCTCTTTATTTTCTCAATCAGTTTGGCTTTAGCAATTATTGATATACGATTGGGAATTTTACCTGACTCTCTAATTATTAGCGGTACAATTGTGGCAGTTGGCCGGCTTTTTATTACTGGTCGTTGGGAATTTTTACTATCAGGATTAGGTTTAATGGGCTTTTTTCTATTTTTATATCTGATTACTCAGGGAAAAGGAATTGGTTTTGGAGATGTAAAACTAGCTTTTTTTATTGGAGTGGTTTTAGGTTGGTGGCAATGGGTCTTAGTAGCTATGTTTATTGCTTTCTTGACCGGAGCAATCATGGGTGTCATACTGATTGCAATGGGCAAAAAAAACATGAAATCAGCAATCCCTTTTGGCCCATTTTTACTTGGAGGCATGTTGCTTGCCAAACTATTTGGTGAGTATATATGGCTATCTTATGTTGGCATCTAAAAAAGGTTTTACCTTAATTGAGTTATTAGTAGTAATTACCATTTTATCAATTTTAGCTATGGTGGGAATGAGTTCATTTCGCAAATCTTTAGATCGAGGTAGTGATGGAAAGACCATTTCTGAAATTAAAGAGATTCAAAAAGCTTTAGAAACCTATTATTCAGTAAATAATTCCTATCCAGCATCAACAGCCGAATTAATAACAGAGTTGGATACAGCAGATTATTTTCCATCAGGTGTTCCTAAAAAAGAATTTAATGATAGTGACTATACTTATGTTTACAATGGTGGAGATTATTTATTGTGTGGAAGCTTAAAAGCAGGTGGTGGTAATTATGGTGGTGACAGCGCAACTGGTTTCTTGGATGATAATAGTGGGGATATGTTTTGTGTAGTAAATTTACAATAAATCACCGTATGAAAACAAACAAACGAGGTTTTACTTTAATAGAGCTGATGGTAGTAATTACTATCATCGCTATTTTATCGGCAGTGGGCATGAGCAGCTATAAAACTGTTTCTAAAAAATCCCGTGATTCCAGACGTAAAGCTGATCTAGAGCAAATCAGAGGAGCTTTGGAATTGTACCGGGCTGATGAAGGAGAATACCCGGTGAGTTTGCCAGATTGTGGAGATCCTTTAGCAAGTGGCACAACGACCTACATGGAGCAAATTCCTTGTGATCCAACTGAAAGAACTGATTATGGTTATAATCAAGATGATACATTTCGTTATACCCTACTTACTTGCTTAGAACAAGAAGATGCTTTGGGAGATTGTGGATCTTTGAGTTGTACAGAAGGTAATGCATATTGTATTCATAATCCTTAGAAACTTCTTTTACTATGAAACTGTCCAATTCTCAAGGTTTTACCCTGATCGAATTACTTGTAGTGATGACCATTATGGGACTGATGATGGGGGTTGGTATGATGGCGTATGGTCGGATCCAGGAAGACCAAAATCTCAAAAAATCATATAAAGATGCTTTGATTGCTTTAACTGAAGCGCAGCAAAATGCATTTTTAGGCAAAAAAGACATTTGTACTGCGGATGAAGTTTTAGTAAGTTATATCTTTTCTTTCGTTGATGGTACGGGTGGTTACCAAATCAATGCAATTTGTTCGGATGGAAAAACTCCACCAACTATCACTAGTAGTCCTACAACAAAAACCGGAACTTTAAGTAAAGGAACAATTTTTAAAGCTATATCTGGTACGACAGTCGAATTTGAATCAGTAACTAGAGAATTAACTTCAGGGACTAGTTTTACTTTTTCTATCGAAAATAGCTCTGGGGCAAGAGTAGTTGAAATTACTCAATTCGGAGATATTAGAGAAGATGGTAAATAAACAGCGTGGTCAAACCATTATCGAACTTTTGATTGCTATTACTGTAATTACTATGGTGTTTATTACTTTGGCTTTAATGTCAACCAAATCAGTCCAAATGTCTGATTTAGCCCAAAACAGACAAAGTGCCACATATTTGGCTAAAAAAGAAATTGAATTAGTTCGAAAAATGAAAAATACTCAAACTTGGGAACAATTTACAACATCAATTGGTAATAACAATTATGCAAGCACAGAAAATAAAATAGATTTTACTATTGATAGGGCTGTTAATGTAGATCCGAGCGATAATGAAAAATATGAAGTTGTAGTTACAGTTATGTGGGACGATGTCAAGGGCTCTCATGAAGTTAAAGAAACAACTTTTATTACTAAATGGTAGTTTATGAACAAAAACTCAGGTTTTACTTTGGTGGAAATGCTGGTAGTAATTGCTACCTTTGCACTGATTATGGGAGCCACAGTTAATGTTTTGGCCTCGATAGTACGCAATAATGCTAAAGCCAAGACAATTACGAATCTTAAAAAAGAAGGTGGGAATGCGATCTCTATTGTGCAGCGAAAATTGCAGGTAGCAAGTCAAATTACTCCAGATAGTGCCTGCGGTGATCCAGTGGTTTCTGGCACATCTCTTACCTTTTCAATTTTAAATGAAAATAAAGAGCGAGAAGCATATGTGCTGGAATGTGATGAACAGGATATTGTTAATGATGGTGATACAGATAATACCAATATAGAGCTTACAACCCCTGCTAATATGACTACACTTGTTAATCCCAATTTTGACTTCACATTGTCTAATTGTTCCATTTCGTGCTATAAAAGTAGTATAGACCGTTATACGGTTGATTTTAGTTTTGATCTCACTGCTCCTACTGGAGAAAAAGATACTTTTTCTACTAGTGTGGTTTTGAGAAACTATCAATAATGAAACAAAATCTCAAAAACCAAGGCCAAGTGGTTTTAATGGTAGTTTTAAC
>JAAZOH010000018.1 GCA_012797845.1 Candidatus Beckwithbacteria bacterium | reverse complement strand
GCTTTTTCACCTACTGGCATAGAAATTGGTTTACCAGTGTCAGTAGCTTTCATGCCGCGTTTGATACCTTGCGTACTGGTCATGGCTACACAGCGTACCTGCGTTTCACTAATTTGATGTTCAACTTCGGCAATGATGGTTTCATCGCCTTTAGCAACAGCGATAGCATTATAAATAGCCGGAATTTGGTCTTTATCGAATTCGATATCCAAGACCGGACCAATAACTTGAGATATGGTTCCTTGATGTTGTGCCATAGTTTATATCCTTTCTAAAATTGATTAGTTTTATTTTTTTATTAAAACAAGAAAAAAAACTTAGTTTCTTGCTCGCATTTTAAAGTTTCTCTCATGCCAGCTGAGATGCGAGCAACTCCTGGGAACTGCTCTTTTTCTTCCTCAGTTAGTTCTAAGGGTTTATCCCAATCACTGCCGAGTTTAGCTTTAGCTTCATCTAAACAATGTTGTCTTGAGCTAGTTAGTCGATACATCAGTGCATCATGCCACAAAGCTACAATCAGCAATAAACCAAAAATCAAAATGAAAAACAGAATCACAGCTCTAATTTTTGATTTTTTAGTCACTATACTTATCCATCTCGAATGTAGTTAGAATCTTGTTGTAAGATTTCTCTACTGCAGTCGAAATGACATATTTTAATATGTTAACTTGCTTTTGTTAATTCATGACCGCTGAAGCGGTAATGATATCAGCCAACTCGCTGGTAATTTGCTGTTGACGTAATCTATTGTAAATCAAACGCAACTGTTCCATAATTTCTTTAGCATTTTCTGAAGCTCCTTTCATAGCTACCATCCGAGCGGAATGTTCAGAAGCTTTGTTTTCCAGTAAAAAATGATAAAGTTGTAACTGGGCAAAATAGGGTAATAACCAATTAATAATTTTCTCTTTATTAGGTTCCAGTAGATATTCTTTAGGTTCAAATTCCCGTTCTTTTTCTTCAGTTAGTTCTTCCAAAAGACCAAGACTATCTTTAAGCTCTTCACGGTCAATTGGCAAAAATTGCGTTAAAAGCGGTTTTTGAGATAGGGTTGAAATAAACTTGTTGTAGCTGATGTAAATCCGGCCATATTCTTTGTCTTTAAATAAATCCAAAACCATCCGGGAAATTGGCAAAGTATGAATAAAATCAATGTTTTCAGGTAATTCAGAGAAATCAGCTAAAATATTGGCTCCCAAAGCATTGGCAAACATCCGCCCCTTTTTTCCAACCGTAATAAAGTCAACATCACCTTGCTCTTTGTACCAGCGCATAATTTGGCGAAAGTGATTGGTATTAAGGCCACCACATAAACCTTTATTAGTAGTCACAAAAATACATAACGATTTAGGATTATTGCTTTTCTTTAATAGTAAGTGATCGAATTTAGTAGTAGTAGAAAGCAAGGCAATTAAAATTCGGCGCAACTCAATAGAATAAGGTTCACCATTGATAGCCAGCTCTTGAGCTCGGCGCATTTTTGAAGCCGATACCATTTGCATAGCCTTAGTAATTTGGCTGATATTTTTGGCAGATTTGATACGGGAAAGGATTTTGCGTGATGAGGCCACATTCAAAAAGCTAAAAGCTTAAAGCTGTTAGTCTTCTTCAGCTTCATATTTACTAATAAAATGATTGGTATATTTTTCAACCACATTCTTAATCTTGGCTTCTAGTTTTTCATCCAATTTTTTATCTTTAATAATTTGACTATAAATTGTCTTATGTTGAGAAGCTACTTGATCAAGTAAACCTTTTTCATAGGCTTTAATATCCTCAACTTTGACTTTATCCAGATAACCATGTCCTACAGCCCAGAAAGCAATTGTTTCCTGTTCGGCAGTTAAAGGATTGTCCCAACCTTGCTTGAGCATTTCCATAACCCGTTTACCTCGATCAATTTGGCGTTTAGTGGCTTCATCTAGATCTGAAGCAAACTGAGCAAATGCTGCCAGTTCACGAAATTGGGCTAAGTCTAAACGTAGCTGCCCAGCCACTTGTCTCACGGCTTTGATTTGGGCGGCACTACCTACCCGAGAGACTGAAGCGCCAACATTGATAGCTGGTTTCTGACCAGCATTAAACAAATCAGTTTCTAGATAAATTTGGCCGTCAGTAATCGAAATCACATTAGTCGGAATGTAAGCCGAAACATCACCAAGTTGAGTTTCAATAATTGGTAAAGCGGTCAAGCTACCGCCGCCATTTTTCTGATTATATTTACAAGCTCGTTCCAGTAAAGCTGAATGGAGGTAAAAAATATCACCAGGATAAGCTTCGCGACCAGTCGGTCGGCGCAGTAATAGTGAAATTTCCCGATATGCCCAAGCATGTTTAGTCAGATCATCATAGATAACTAAGGCATCTTGGCCTTTTTCAGCAAAGTATTCACCAATAGCACAACCAGCTAAAGGAGCTAAATACTGCAAAGCTGGTGAAGTAGAAGCTGAAGCATCAACAATAATAGTGTAATCCATTGCTCCATACTTTTCTAAAGTCGATTTAAGTTGAGCTACGAATGACTCTTTTTGACCAATAGCTACATAAATACAAATCAAATTTTGACCTTTTTGATTAAGAATAGTAGTGAGAGCGATTGAAGATTTACCCGTGCCTCGATCACCAATAATCAGTTCTCGTTGACCTCGACCAACTGGAATCATAGCATCAATGGCTTTAATACCAGTTTGGACTGGCTGATTGACGCCCTCACGTTTGATAATCCCTGGTGCAATCCGGTCTAAAGCCATACGTTTGTCAGCTTTGATCTCATTACCGCCGTCAAGTGGTTGACCCAGCGGATTTACTACTCTTCCCAGCAATTTTTCAGAAACTCCAATATTTAAAATCTGGCCAGTGCTTTTGACTGTATCACCGGCTTTAATATGGGTAAAATCTCCTAAAATAATAGCGCCGACATTATCACTTTTTAAATTCAAAGCTAAGCCATAGGTTTTTTGAGGAAACTCTAAAATTTCACCATAGGCTACTTCAGACAAACCATCGATAACTGCCACCCCATCGCCAATTTCCTGGATTTCACCTACATTGGTAAGTGTTGCCCGTTGCTTAAGGCCAGCAATTTCTTTTTCTAAAAAAGTAGCGATATCGGTAGGAGCTTTCATAATTAATGTTTTAATTGTTGATTAATAGAATTAAGAGCGCTGTCAAGAGATAAGTCGATAATCTCATCATAAACTTGGACTTTAATACCGGCAATTAAGGCTTTATCAACGACAAATTCATATTCCAATTCTTTACCAAAAAAACTATCAACAGTGCTGGTAACTTGTTTTTTATAACCATCGCTCAGTTCATAAGCAGTTACAACCTTAGCTTGATTTTGTCGCTCTTCCTCTTCTAGTAGATTATTAAATTCGGTCACAACACTACGAAGCTCATCAACTTGACCACCGTGAGTCAAAAACTTTTGCAGAGTTGAAACAACTGATTTTAGTTTTTTATCTTGAGCCATAGTTATGAAATTTGTTTTTTAGCAATTTTATTAAGTTGTGTGTCCAAAATTTTCTGCTGAGTTTTTGGATCCAAGTATTCCTGTAAAACTTTTTTGGAAACTTGAACCGAAAGATCAGCCATTTTATCGTGCAAGGTTTTTTCTTGACGGGCTAATTGCTCATCAATTTCAGCTTGTTTTTTAGCCATAATTTTTTCAGCTTCAGCTTTAGCTTGAGCAACTAATTCCTCTTGCATCAACTTAGCGTCTTTTCTGGCTTGATTAAGAATCAGGCTTACTTCTTTTTGAGTTTGTTTTAATGTCTTCTGGCGCTCTTGTTCAATCTTTTCCTGAGTTTGTAAATTTGCTTCTGCAGCCTTAGCGCCTTTTTTGATGAGACTAGCTCTTTCGTCAAGTTTGCGCAAAATTGGCTTATACAAAAATTTGTTAAGCAAAAAGAGCAATACACCAAAGCTAACTATTTGACTGATCAAATAGAGCGGATTGATACCGAGTTGGGTAAAAACACCACCTTCTGTCATACAATTTTTATTCGAAATCCGACTATCGAAATCTTAAAAATCAATTTCTGATTTGGCGAGTTCGAATAGTTTAGGTAAATTTAATGATAAGAGCTGTTACTAGTGCATAAATAGCAATAGCTTCAGCAAAAGCCAGCCCCAAAATCATTGAGGTTTGGATTTTATCAGCAGCTTCTGGGTTGCGGCCAATAGCCTCCATAGCTTTACTAACAATTTTACCAATACCAAAAGCTGGCATAGCGCCACCAATTGCAATGGTAATACCAACGGCTAAAGCTTTAATAGCTTCGGACATTTGCAGTACATCTGCCATATGTTTTCCTCCATTATATTAATAATT
>JAAZOH010000017.1 GCA_012797845.1 Candidatus Beckwithbacteria bacterium | reverse complement strand
GCTGAAACCATAGGTAAAACCAATTACTTACAAATAAAAAAGTACATTAAAGACAATAAAGAAATTATGCCAGAGAAGGATTAAAACCACGGTCTTTAGACCGTGTGTAGTTTATTAATGAGTAATGGATTGTAAAAAAAACCTGTCGGGGTAGTCAGAATCGAACTGACGTCGGACGCACCCCATGCGCCCATCATACCACTAGACCATACCCCGATTTTAAAATCAACCAGGTTATTATACCTCAGTTTGTCAGTTTCGTAAGAATAAATCCATGGTTCCGCTATTGATTCAATATTGATTTTGTGTTTAACTGAGTCAAATTATTTTAGATACTATAAGCTTGCCCAAAGGAGATTTTTATGGCTAGACCTAAAAAAACTGATGTTAATGAAGAAAAAATCAGCAGCAGTGATAATCAAAAATCACAGCGTTTAGAAGCTGTCAATATTGCTATGCAGCAGATTGAAAAACAATATGGTAAGGGCTCAATTATGAAATTGGGTCAGGCTAATCGGTCTGCCAATCTGGAAGTGGTTTCAACTGGTTCCATTGCCATTGATTTAGCCCTTGGGGTAGGAGGTTTACCGAAAGGTCGTATTATCGAAATTTATGGGCCTGAAGCTTCTGGTAAAACTACCGTTTGTTTACATGTGATTGCACAGGCTCAGAAAAAAGGCTTAAACTGTGCTTTTATTGATGCTGAGCATGCACTTGATCCACTGCGAGCTGAATCAATTGGAGTTGCATTAGATGATTTGATCATTTCTCAACCAGACAGCGGCGAACAAGCTTTGGAGATTGTAGAGACGTTAATCCGTTCGGGTGGTATTGATGTAGTGGTAGTTGATAGTGTGGCTGCCTTGGTGCCAAAAGCCGAAATTGAAGGTGAAATGGGTGATGCGGTTATGGGAATGCAGGCCAGATTGATGTCCCAAGCTATGCGCAAGCTGACCGGAGCGATTCAAAAAAGTAATACTTTAGTTATTTTTACCAACCAAATCCGGATGAAAATCGGAGTTATGTTTGGTAATCCGGAAACTACCACTGGTGGCCAAGCACTTAAATTTTATTCCTCAATCCGTATTGATTGTCGTAAAACGGGCAATATTTCTGAAGGTGAAACCATTATTGGTTCCCGTCACCGGGTTAAAATCGTCAAAAATAAAGTTGCCCCACCTTTCCGAATTGCTGAATTTGACATCATGAATGAAGGTGGGATTTCTAAAGCAGCAGGGATTTTGGACGTAGCGACCGAAATGGGTGTTTTAGAAAAATCAGGAGCTTTTTATAAATACAAGGGTGAAGTTTTGGGCCAAGGTCGGGAAGCAGTCAAAAACACTTTAAACGAAAATTCTAAACTGATGGATGAAATTGAAAAAAATGTGTGGGAAGTAGTCAGAAAAGGTAAAGAAATTCCGGTAGAAGTGGGTGAGAATAGTGATGGTGATGAATAAGATTACTAAGCTTTCTTTTCAAAGAAACCGTCAACACGTTACTGTTTTTCTAGATAATGGCCAAAGCTTTAGTCTTCATGGCGAGCTAGTTTTAAAACGTGGTTTAAAAGTTGGTCAAAGTTTAGACGAGACTCAAATTTTAAAACTGTTGCAACAATCCCAACTCATTAGTCTTTATTATCACATTACTAATTTGATTGCTATCAGACCTAGGTCAGAGTTTGAAATTAAGACCAGGATAAAGCAACAGTTTAATAAATTAAACAATAAAATTTGCAAACAATTTCCAATTTTCACAGCGATTGACTATGCTATAGCAAGTCAAAAAATTATTGAAAGATTAGTAGAAAATAATTTTATTAATGATGAAACATTTGCTACTTGGTGGGTAGAGCAGCGACTAGCTCAAAAAGCCAAAGGAGAATTTGCTCTGGCTGCTGAACTAGCAGCCAAAGGTATTGACCGCCAAATTATTGCTAAAACGCTAGCTAAACAAAGTCTGCTAAAACCAGAAAACAAACAACAAACCATCAAAGATTTACTGGCTAAGCAGTGGCAAAAAATTGCTTACAAAAAACCTGATAAGAAAAAAGCTAAACAACTTCTTATCCAGCGTCTTTTATCTCGAGGATTTGCTTGGGAGGATATTAAGATCCAAATTGACGAATTTTTAGATACGCAGTACAATAACGCCAGATGAAACAGACTATTATTATAAGAGATGAAATTATTTTGTTTTTCAAAATTTACCAAAAACAGCGCATAAAATTTTTATTAGGCGCAACTTCTCTCAGAGCTAGCTAAAATACGCAGCTCAAATACTCTGTTTCTTCGTAAACCAAAGTAATTTGGTCAATTTACTAAGCAATTAATTTTTTACTTCTTATGAAGCAATTGTCACCAATACATTCTAAAGTGCAACTATTGCTGGATCAGAAGCCTACCTATGTCATTTTTCAATCG
>JAAZOH010000016.1 GCA_012797845.1 Candidatus Beckwithbacteria bacterium | reverse complement strand
TAGGTAGCTCGGCCGATGCTTTGTAATAAAAAAACAACCCAGGATAATGGGTTGTATTTTTTAAGCCTTTGATTTAATCCTGTCCTAGTTTCCATGAGCTTATACTACCAAAGTCTAACAGAGGAAAAAAGAGGGAATTTAGTTTGATTTTTTGAGATAGTTTAATTAATTAAATTAAAAAATCAAAAAACAAGATTGTTTTTTATTGAGCCTGAATCTGATCCTGATCTTCTTTTTTGGCTTTTAATTTTTCATAAAATTGTTCCATCGTAATTGTTGTAGCTGGTTCATTCTCATGTGGACAGTCAATACAGTAGTCAGTGGTAAACATATCAGCTGCCAGAGTTTTTTCTTGTAATTCTAAATTATCCGTTTTTTCTGGCAAAGGTGGACGTTCGGTTTCTTTGTCAATCCAAGTATTTTTCTTTTCAATGCTGCCATGAAGCATATTGCTTTCAGTACCTTTAATAAAGTATTCAAACCGACCCTCACAGGTTTGTTCGGGATTATCAGCTGTTGCTGTTTTATATAAACAAACATTTGTTCCAATCACATTTTCCGGTTTTGGTGGAATGACATCTGTCCGATCTTTCAGTAAATAACTCATAATATCGTGCCAAATAGGAGCAGCACCAGTCACACCCGAAACAACGTATGGGTTCATTTTAGAATTATCGTTGTTACCTACCCATACCGCCGTAACTAGTTCAGGGGTATAACCAATCGTCCAGTTATCACGTAAGTCATCGGTGGTTCCGGTTTTAACTGAGACTGTTTTGCCGGGAATGTAGAGTTCGGAATTAGACCCAAAGGCTGGGGTGCGAGCGTTATTATCAGACAAAATATTGGAAATGATAAAAGTGACTTCAGCTGGCAAAATCCGTTTACCAGCTGGTGGCTCTTTCTCGTGATTATATTCTTCTAAAACCTCACCTTTATAGTTACTAACTTTGAGAATAGGATTGAGATCAATTCTGATCCCAGAATTGGCAAACACTCCAAAAGCTACAGCCATATCTACCATTTTAACTTCACCACCACCTAGAGTTAATGACAATCCGTAATTACTAGGATCTTTCCAGGTAGAAATACCCATGGCTGAGGCAGTAGCAATAAAATCCTTCAAGCCATTTAAAGCTAGCATTTTAACAGCCGGAATATTGTATGAATTAGCTAAAGATTGACGCATCTGGACTGGGCCATGGAAACTCCCATCATAGTTTTTAGGGCAATACGTAGTTGGCTGGCCAGCGGCCGCAAAACAGGTAGGAATATCCAAAAACAAATTAGCAGCTGTATAACCTTTTAAAAGTCCCAAAGCATAGTTAAGTGGTTTGATAGATGAGCCAGGTTGACGTAAACTGGTGGTCAAATTGACATTACCATCAATTTCCTCATCAAAATAATTCCGGGAGCCAACCATTGCTAAGATTTCACCAGTAGAGGGATTGGTTACCAGAGCTGCTCCATTACTAACTTTGTATTGATCTAGCTTAGCAATTTCAGCTGACACAGAAGCTTGGGCATAATCTTGGACTTCTAAATCCAGTGAAGTTTTAACTCGCAAGCCACCTTGTTCGACCATGCGTTGCCCATATTTTTCAACCAATAAATCTTTGACATACATCACAAAATGAGGGGCTTTAATATCAGTCCGTTGTTTGGCATAGTTAAGCTCAGTTTTTTTAGCCCCGTCATATTCTTCTTGAGTAATATAACCATCTTCTAACATCCGCTTTAATACTTGTTCTTGTCGATTTTTAGCTAGCTCTGGAGTTGAACCAAAAGGTGAGTAGCGACTAGGAGCTTGTGGTAAGCCAGCTAGCAGCGCTGCTTCAGCTAAGCTTAAATCTTTAGCATGTTTATCAAAATAACGTTGTGCAGCCTGTTCAATTCCATAAGCTGTACCACCGTAGGGAATATGATTTAAATACATTTCCAAAATCTCATCTTTAGAATACAGCATTTCGGCTACTCCAGATAAGATCAATTCTCGTAGTTTCCGCTTGATTGTTTTTTCTGGAGTAAGTAGAGTAGTTTTAATTAGCTGTTGGGTAATTGTCGAACCACCTTCTTTTTCACCTTTAGCAATATTTTTATATGCGGCTCTGAGAATTCCAGCTATATCAAAACCGCTATGGTGATAAAAATCTTTATCCTCGATAGCAATAGTGGCATTTTTAACATATGGTGGTAAATCACCTAGTTTAATTGGCTTTCGATTTTGGTCTGCATAGATCTGGTACAGTAAGGTGCCATGGCGATCGTAAATCTCAGTAGAAACTGGGAAACTATCTTGAGCTAGTTTTTTTGGTGAAGGTAAGTCCTTAAAAATATAAAAGTAGCTGGCAATGCTTCCAGCAATAAAAACAATAAAAAAAAGACCAAGAGCAATGAGATATCGTAGTTTTAAAATCGGCCTTTTTGCTTTTCGACGGCCTTGTTTTGTTTTTGGCTTAGCCACTTTCTCTGAAACGCTCTTCTTGTTTTTAGGGCCTTTTTTTATTTTCTGGTGGCGTTGGTCCCAAATATCTTTTCCTGACATAGACTATATATAATAACATGATACATTCCATTATATAAGCTAGGCTTTGTTTGATAAATAAAATAAAAGTTTGTTTTCTATATGTTAAAAATAAAAAATAGGCTAAACATTCTAGTAGTAATTTTTGTATAAGCACTTTACACTTATTGTATGGAATCTATCCTGACCCTAGATTATCTTCATTCCAAACTCTGGTTTCAAGCTTTACCTAGTGCTCAGAAAGAATTGCTCCAACAAAGTCTCTTTATTCTTGAAGATGTTGATTTGAGCAATAAAACGTTTTATGATTATTCCTTTATTATTATGCCAGCTGCTAAGGCTTATGAAGGCTTTGTTAAAGATTTATTACTAAAACTTCAGCTTATTTCTCAAGCTCAATATGAAGGTCGGAGATTCCGGGTTGGCAAAGCTCTTAATCCGCAACTAGCTCAAAAAGCTCCTGATGGTCATGAAATTTTATATGATGATCTAGCTCAAGTGTTTCGATCAGAGGAAATGGCAGCAATGTTGTGGCAAACCTGGAAATTGTGTCGTAATCGAATCTTCCATTATTTTGTTAAAGACAAGCAGCATATTACCTTACCTGATGCCAAGAAACGTTTACAACAAATTGTTATCACCATGGAAGAAATCGCAAAAGCTTTGGCAGAAGTCTAAAAAGTTGCTACAATACCTGAAATCCACATTATATATGTATTAAGGAGCATTATATGGTTGCGAATTTACTTTTTAAAAATGTAACTGTTTCAGGTTTGCCCGGAGCTGGTTCGTCAACCTTGGCCAAATCTCTGGCTGAGAAACTAGATTGGAACTATTTTTGTGGTGGTGATTTTATGCGAATGTATGCTCAAAAAATTGGACATTTTTCAACTGACAAAAAAATTCACCACGATTCCAGTGCTTATGATGAAGATTTTGATCGTAAAGTAGATTATCAGCAACGTGATATGGTAAGTACCAGTGAGAGTAATGTTGTAGAATCTTGGCTGTCTGGGTTTTTTGCTCAAGGTATTTCAGGCACATTGAAAGTTTTAGTAGTTTGTAGTCAAGATGCTATTCGTATCGATCGGATTGTCAATAGAGATGGTATTAGTGTGGAAGAAGCTAAGAAGCATATTTTTGAAAGAGAACAAACTAATATTAAAAATTGGTCAAAGTATTATGCTAAAGAATGGCAGGAATGGGTAGTTAACCGAGGTTTAGCAAGTAATGATAAACCTATTTATTTTTGGTATCCGCAGCTTTATGATGTCGTGTTGGATACTTTTTCTTTAAGCAAAGAGCAAACCTTACAAAATGTTTTAGACAAATTAGGGTATCAAGCATAAGATACCCTTTTTATTATGATTGGCTCACGCCTTCTTTTTTCAAGTCTGTTTATCTTAGGAGCTTTTACTTTGGTTATTCTTTCGGCTTTACGATTGGCTCAACCTCAGATGTTAGAACATGGTTTTTCTAAACCGGTTTTTGCCTTAGTAAATCCCGAAGCTAGTCAAGCTGCAAGATTGGTTGCCAGCGAAGTGGTTGTTCAAAATGAAGAAGGAGTACAGTATCAACTACCTTATCCGGGAATTTTACCTGATCACCCACTGTATTGGCTCAAGATGCTGAGAGACCGTGTTAATTTAGCTTTGACCAAAGATCCGTTGGCCCGTTTTGAATTATTACTTTTATTTGCCGATAAACGATTAGGAGCTGGTGAAGCTTTGATTTTAGGTGGCCAATCTCAACTAGGAGTGACCACAGTCACTAAAGCTGAAAAATATTTAGTTCAAGCTCATAATCAATTTCAAACACTACTTAGTAGCCAAGATATAGATCCTACTATCAAAGAGCAATTTGCGAAAGCCTTTTTAAAACATCAAGAAGTAACCGCTCGTTTACTGGATAAAATTACTGATGATAGTGATAGAGCAGTTTTAGAACAAACTTTAGATTTGGATAAAAGTATTTTTGACAATAATTTAGCCAAATTTACTCCTATACTAGTCAAGCCAGAAAAACAAGAAGCTAGTCCTTCAGCTGTTTTAAAAGAAGAATAAGTGCATGCGGGAAAAGTGCTGTAATTTTTTTTATTTGAAATAGAAGGATATTTTTCTCCAAAACCATAATTGATATCTTTTGATATATTGACCTGTGAATTCTAGTGTTCTACAGTTTTTACTTGCACTATGGATAGTGTATTTTGTTTTCACAAAATACACTATTTTAGGATTAAAAGCTTATGAAATGTCCGTACTGTGGTAATTGCAAAAGTGCAGTCTTAGAATCGCGGGATAGCGAAGATGGTCAAGTGACTCGGCGGCGAAGAAAATGTTTGGCATGTAGGAAACGTTTTACAACATACGAACGAATTGAAGTAATAGATTTGACAGTCGTTAAAAAAGATGGGGAAAAACAGGAGTTTGACCGTTACAAAATTAAAAACGGTATTAACTTAGCTTGCGAAAAACGAGATATTGCCAGTGAAGATGTTGAGAAAATTGTAGAAGAAATTGAAATGCGACTTTTAAATCGTAAATCAACTGAAGTGTCATCTTCAGATATTGGTCGAATGATTTTGACCAGACTTAAAAAACTGGATCCGATTGCTTATTTACGATTTGCGAGTGTGTTTTTGGAATTTGATAGTGTTGATGAATTTAAAAAGCAAATGCAGCGTTTAAGTTAAAACTTATGAAAAAAACTGAAATCAAGTTACCTCCGAATGCTTTAGAAGTTTTTATCAAACGCTATAGTTTGCGGGATGAACACGGTCGGGCGGTAGAAACTGTCCGCGATATTTTTTCCAGGGTAGCTCGAGTAGTAGCTGAGTCTGAAAACCAATACCGTGATGGTGTTGATCCCAAGCAAATTTATGAACAATTTCGTCAGCATCTTTTTTCTCTCCGCTTTGTGCCCAATGGCCGCACGATTGCCAATGCTGGGACCGGTTCTGGTCAGTTGGCCAACTGCTTTGTTTTACCCATTGAAGATGATTTAGGCAAGATGGAAAACAGTATTTTTGCTACCCTGCGTAATGCGGTACTCATTCTCCAATCTGGTGGCGGAGTGGGTTTTTCTTTTGGTCGGATTAGACATAAAGGGGCTTTTATTAGTACCAGCAAAGGTAAAGCTACAGGCGCAGTTTCCTTCTTAAAAATTTATGACACTGCTTTTTGGGTGATTGGCCAGGGTGGAGGTCGACGTAGTGCCTGCATGGCAGTTTTACCAGTCGACCATCCCGATATTTATGATTTTGTGACGTGCAAGGAACAAGAAGGAGAAATTGAACACTTCAACATTTCAGTTGGAATTACAGATGAATTTATGGAAGCAGTTAGTAAAAATAAATCATTTGATTTGCGCGACCCACATAGTCAAAAGACTGTCAAAACTATCAAAGCTCAAGACCTTTTTGATACGATCGCTACCTTTGCTCACCACAACGGTGAACCGGGTTTGCTCTTTTTAGATGCGGCCAACCGCGAAAACCCAGTTCCAGAACAATACACATTGGAAGCCACTAATCCTTGTGGTGAACAATGGCTTGGTCCAGGGGAAAACTGCTGTATGGCCAGTATTAATTTACGTGAGCATACTAAAGCTAAAAAAGATCCTAAAAAAACATTAGCTGATGAACTGTATGATCAGGAAATTGATTGGTCTAAATTACAAGAAACAGTAGAAGTAACTACCCGCTTTTTGGATGATGTCATTGATGCCAATAAGTATGTCTCAGCTGTACCGATGCTAGCTGAAGCTGCCTTTAAAAATCGGCGCATCGGAATTTCTATCATGGGTTTGGCAGACCTGATGTATTTAGTAGGAGTAGCCTATGGTTCCCAAGAGGGTGAAGATTTAGCTGGTCAGGTGATGGAATTTATCCGTTATCACAGTCTTAAAACTAGTATTAAATTAGCTAAAGAAAGAGGGGTTTTCCCGGGAATTACTAAAAGTGTTTATAATCCTGAACAATTTACCTTTAAGCTAAATAAATCCTTAGTTAAACCCAGTCCTAGATTTAAAAGACCAAAGCTTAATTGGACAAAATTGATATCTGATATCAAAAAACATGGTCTACGCAATGCTGCCCAAAACACTATTGCCCCAACTGGGGCAATAGCCACGGTCACCGGTTTGGAAGGCTATGGCTGTGAACCGGTATTTTCCTTAAGTTATATGATGAAAACCCATGAAGGAGCTGATTATGATAATGGTGAAGATTTTAAAAAACTTTATTACGAAAGCCAACTTTTTGCTCAAGCTTTACAAAAAGCTGGACTAAGTAAAGCCAAACGGGAGAAAGTTTTTAGCAAAGTAAGAGAAAGCGGAACTTGTCAAAATATTGATGGTGTGCCTGATGAGATCAAAAATGTTTTTGTTGTTTCAGCTGATTTGACAGCTAGCCAGCATGTGCGGATGCAAGCAGCTCTCCAGCGCTTTGTAGATAATTCCATTAGCAAAACTATTAATTTCCCAGCAACTGCCACTATTGATGATGTCAAAAAAGCCTATCTTCAGGCCTGGAAATTAGGTTGTAAAGGGTTAACTGTATATGTAACTGGGTCCAGACAGCAAGTTGTTTTGGAAAGTGGCAAGCAGGATAAAGAGCCGTACAGTAGTAAAGAAATCGATTTTCGTGGTCGGCCTTTAGTTAAAAAACAAGTAGTGCCAGTAAAAATTAAAGTTTGTCCGGAATGTGGGGCACCTATGCAAAAAGCTGAAGGCTGTATCACCTGTCCGGAATGTGGTTGGAGTAAATGTGATGTCTAAACCAAATCGTTTTCGAGTGGCGCAAAAGGTGGCTCTTTTTAATGCTAAAAATGAAGTTTTACTTATTCGTTTTTCCCAGGACAAGCGAATACCTGAAAAACTGCAAAGTAAGTGGGATTTTCCAGGTGGTGGTTTGGAATGGGATGAAAGTTTGTCGGCAGGATTGGCACGGGAGATTAAAGAAGAATTGGGCAATATCATAATCAAAATAGGTGAGCCATTGGTAATTTGGGATTGGGTACACACAGCTGACTCTAGGATTCGGACTGTTTGTGTGCTATATAAAGGAACGTTTGTTGATGGTGAAATTAAGCTCAGCCATGAACATGATCAGTTTCAGTGGGCACAAATTAAAGATTTAGAAAGTAAATATTTTGCTTGGGATAAAGATGATGAAGGATTGATAAGAAGATTAGTAAAAATTATAAATTGTTAAAATTTCAAAATATGGGCAGTGTAATTGAAATTAATGACACATTACAAATCACTAAAGAACAAGGATTTCCAGCTGAATTGGATATTGAAAAACACCTATTACATCCTTATAAAACAAAAGATTTTAAGGATAAAATTTTTACTTTTAAAAATAAAACTAAAATTAGAGTTTATAAAATTCCGCCTGTACGAAATTTTCTAGTGGAAAATCTTAATGGAAAATGGATATATTGGGGCCTGGTTCATATTGTTGAAATTTCTCATGATTACCTTACTCAAACAACAGAAGGCAAATTTAAAATCATTTATATAAATACACCAGAAGAAATGAAAATGGCTCATAAACTTATTGATAGAAATAAAGATACAAATTATTTTCAGAAGTAAACTATGAAAATTACTGAGCCAAAACTTTCAGAAAACGGTCTTAAAATTGCCGAGAAGCGGTATTTAAAAACTGATCTCAAAGGTAATATCACTGAGACTCCAGGTGAAATGTTTTGGCGGGTAGCTCAGCACATGGCTAAAGCTGAAATTAACTGGGGTATGAACGGCATTGTCGAAAAAACAGCCCAAGCCTTTTTCGAGCGAATGGTTAATTTCAAATTTGTGGTGGCGGGTAAGGCAATGTTTGAAGCCGGTAATCCAGGTGGAACAGGCCAACTTTCTTCATGTTTTGTCTTGCCAGTTGAAGACAATATTTTAAGCATTTTCAAAACTCTAGGTGAAGCAGCTGTAATACATAAAAACAATGGGGGCACTGGCTTTAATTTTTCTAAAATCAGACCTCGAGGCGATAAAGTCAAAAATGTGCCCAAAGCTTCCTCTGGCCCGGTCGATTTTCTATCTGCTTACTCAGCCGCTCTATCTAAAATTTTACAAGGTTCAAAACGGCAAGGAGCCAATATTGGTATCTTAAACTGTGACCATCCGGACATCATTGATTTTATTACTTTGAAAGACGAAGATGGGACTATCAAAAATTTCAATGTTTCAGTAGGAGTTACTAATGAGTTTATGGAAGCAGTTGAACAAGATGAAAATTGGGAACTTAAAAACCCCAGAAATGGTGAAGTAGTCAAAACCGTCAAAGCTCGTGAACTATTTAATTTAATTGCTGAACATGCTTGGGCTAGTGGCGATCCGGGTTTGGCCTTTTTAGACCGGATGCAAGAAGATAATCCAACTCCAAGTTTGGGAGTAATTAATGCTACTAATCCCTGTGGTGAGATTCCGCTTCTACCTTATGAATCGTGTAATTTGACTTCAATTATTTTGTCAAATCATCTTAAAACTGTTAAAGGCAAGTCGGAAATTGATTGGGATGATTTAGAAACATCAGTCAAACTAGGAATCCGTTTGCTCGACGACATGATTGAAATGAATGAGTACCCAATCAAAGAAATTGAAGAAATGGTTAAAAATGGTAACCGTCGTATTGGTCTGGGAGTAATGGGTTTTGCTCACATGCTTTTTAAACTTGGCATTCCTTACAACTCTCAAGAAGCAGTGCGACTCTCAGAACGTCTGGCTAAATTTATCAGAAAAACTGCTGAAGATATGTCTTTGCAATTAGGTAAAGAAAGAGGAGTTTTTCCAAATTGGGATCGGTCTGTTTTTGCGGGCAGTGCTGAACGCTACCGCAACTGTGCTCTGACTATGATTGCCCCAACCGGCACTATTTCCATGCTGGCTGACTGTTCTTCAGGTATTGAGCCAGTCTTTTCATTAGTTACTTTGCGTCGGACTTTTTTTGAGGATGATAAAAGCAACCGACCAACCCAAGAATTAATGATGATCGATCCGGTATTCGAAGCATACTTAGCAGGCAAAATTAAGGACAAAAATACCCGAACCAAAATTGTAGAACAAATTGTCCAAGGCGAAAATCTAGATACTATTAAAGGTTTATCTGAACAAGATAAAAAAGTCTTCGTGACCACTCACCAGATTTCCCCATCATGGCACATCAAAATCCAAGCTGCCTGGCAAAAACATTTTGATAACTCAGTATCTAAAACTATTAACTTCCCACAAACTGCCACAATTGAAGATGTCAAAAAAGCCTATATTCAAGCTTGGCGTTTGGGTTGCAAGGGTATCACCATTTATCGGGATGGAAGCAAACAAGACCAGGTCTTAAATTTATCTGCAAGTAAACCAAGTAAATTAGAAAATGCAGACTTAGCTATTGAAACTAAAATTACTGATGATATAAAAACAGATTCTAATATTTGTCCGGAATGTGGAGCCGAAATTGTTTTATCTGAAGGTTGTGGTACCTGCCATGAATGTGGTTGGAGTCAGTGTAGGTTGTAAAACTAAAAAGTAAAAATTTATGTCAGATTTGCAACAAGAATATAATCAATACGCACAGCAATACAACCAATCTCATCAGATTTTAAATCCAGATTTTGAAAAAATACTAAGAAAATTTATCTCGATTTTACCCAAAGATAGCTTGGTTTTAGATTTAGGCTGTGGTAACGGAAGAGATATGAAATTTTTATTTCAAAACAACATTAAAGTAGAAGGTTATGATTTTTCAGAAGAGATGATCAAAATTGCTAAAAAAAATGTTCCTCAAGCTAATTTTTCCCTAAAAGATATTGAAAAAGATTTATTTCCTAAACAAAAATATGACGGAATAATTGCCAATTGCTCATTACTCCATTTTCCTAAAAATAAAATTTCTAAAATATTTGCCAAAATTCATCAAACTATTAAAAAAAATGGTATTTTTTTAGTCAGGTTTAAAGCAGGTAGTGGTGAACATGAACTAGAAATTGAAATTAATCAACAAAAAATTAAACGCTTTTTTGCTTTTTATTCAAAAAAAGAATTGAAACATTTGTTAGAAAAAAAATTTAAAGTCTTAGAAATTTTTACAAATCAAGGAAAAAGAGGTAATTGGTATATAGTAATGATTTGTCAAAAAATTTGAAATTTATGTCTAAAATCCGTTACATCATTAAACGCGATGGCCGCAAAGTTAACTTTGACCCTAAAAAAATTACTAGGGCTATTACTAAAGCCTTTACTGGTAGTCGCGAAATTAAGTCCAGTAAAAAAATTGCAGATGAAGCCCAACGTCTAACTCCGATTGCAGTCGATCTTTTTACTAAACTGGTCAACGGTAATGAGCCAACTGTGGAAACCATGCAAGATGTAGTGGAACAGGTTTTGATGGCAGCCGGACATTACAAAACTGCTAAAGCCTACATTTTGTACCGAGCTGAACATGCCGAAGAAAGAGAAGCCAAATCGGTTATTGGAGTTGAAGATGATATTGGTATGAGCCTCAACCAGCTCAAAGTATTGGAGCGGCGTTATTTGCGTCATGATGAAGAAGGCAAAGTTGTTGAAACCCCTAAGCAGCTTTTTAGGAGAGTAGCTAAAGCTATTGCGGCCAATGAGAAAGATGACAAACAAAAAGAATACGAACAGAAATTTTTTGAAATTATCAGCCAATTTGAATTTTTACCAGCCGGTGGCTATTTCCGGGGAGCTGGTAATAAAGGCCTACTAGCTAACTGTTTTGTCCTGCCGGTTGAAGATGATATGGAAGCGATTTTTGACGCAGTCAAATGGATGTCTTTGGTGCACCAAAAAGGCGGCGGGACTGGTTTTAACTTTTCCAAGTTGCGGCCAGCTGGTGATTATGTCATTTCTTCAGGTGGCTATTCGACTGGACCAATTTCTTTTATGAAAGTCTTTGATGCGGCAACTAGGCAGGTAATGCAGGGTGGATTTAAGCAGGGGGCCAATATGGGAATTTTAAATGTTGACCATCCGGATATTTTTGACTTTATCACCTGTAAAACTGAAGAAAGTGAAATTAATAACTTCAATATTTCTGTGGGTGTTTCAGATGCATTTATGACTGCTGTCGATAAAGATAAGGATTTTGATTTGGTAAATCCCCGGACTGGCGAGGTGGTGCAAACTGTTTCAGCCCGAGCTTTATTTAGCCAAATTGTCACTTTGGCCTGGCGAACTGGCGATCCGGGCGTAGTCTTTTTAGATACCATTAATAAACATAATCCTTTGCTTGATACTTTAGGTCCTATGATTGCCACCAACCCTTGTGGTGAGCAACCGCTGCATCCGTTTGATGTGTGTAATTTAGGTTCTATTAATTTGTCAAAATTTGTCAAACAAAACACTTCGCAACTAAGTGTTGATTGGCAACATTTAGAAGAAGTAGTGCGTTTGGCAGTGCGCTTTTTGGATAATGGTGTTGATATTTCTATCTACCCAATTCCTCAAATTGAAGCTATGGCCAAAGCCAACCGCCGGATTGGTCTAGGAGTGATGGGGTGGGCTGACATGCTCTATCAACTGGAAATTGCTTACAATAGTCAGGAAGCTTATGATTTGGCTGCCAAAATTGCCAAGTTTATCTACTCAGTCTCACATCATGCTTCAGAACTACTAGCCAAAGAAAAAGGAAATTTCCCCAACTATCCAGGAAGTAGCTATGATCAAAGAGGTATTGCCCAGCGTAATGTAGCGATTACCACTATTGCCCCAACTGGCACGATTTCTATGGTGGCTGAGTGTTCTTCAGGGATTGAACCAACCTTTGCGCTTTCATTTGTCAAAAACGTAGTTGATGATCAAGGACTTATCTACGTCAACCCATACTTTGAAAAAGTTTTGGAAGAGAAAATTACAGACGAAGAGCAGCGACAAGATATTATTGATGAAGTAGCCAAAAGCGGTAGCTGCCAAGATATTGACACCTTACCAAAAAAGCTTAGAGAAATATTTGTCACCGCTCATGATTTGTCTTGGGAAGATCATGTTGCTATGCAAGCAGCTTGGCAAAGCTGGACTGACAACGCCGTTTCCAAAACGATTAACTTTCCTCATGATGCGCCTTTGGAAGATGTAGAACAGGCCTATCTTAAGGCTTGGAAATTGGGTTGCAAAGGAATTACGATTTATCGGGATGGTAGTAAAAGTGTTCAGGTTTTACAAACTAAAAAAAGCAAAAAAGTTAAGAAAGCTAAAGAACCCATTATTCAAAGTAAGGTTAAAATTAAATCCTTGCGGCAGCGGATCAAGGAAAATGGAAAACAGTATATAGAATTGAGTATGCAGAATTCAGGGAATAAAAAGGAAGACAAAAAATATATTACCAGTTCTGAAAATTGCCCGGAGTGTGGAGCTGTGCTACAAATGAGTGAAGGGTGCAGTATGTGTATGAATTGCGGATTTAGTAAGTGCAGTTTGTAGCTTCTAAAATTTGATGAAACATGCCACTTTTTATAGTCGGATTTTTCAATTTGTAAAAAATCATCCTTACTTTTCCTTGCTTTTTTTGATTGCTGCAGCGCTACGGTTTTATATACCTACGGCCACCCAAAATTTTGCCCTGGATGAAGCTAGGGACAGCTATGCTATCTGGTATCTTTTTCAAGGCCATTTCCCCTTACTTGGTCCAACTAGTTCTTTAGGAAATATCCACCTTGGTCCGTTTTACTACTACCTGATGGCACCAGCTCTTTGGTTAGCAAATTTTAATCCATTAGGAATGACCTATTTTACAATTGTGTTAAGCCTGGTCACAATTGGTTTTTTATATTTTTTTAGCCAAAAAATTTTTAATAAAACCACCACTTTGCTGATTACAAGTCTATATGCTTTTTCAGCACCGATCCTAAATCATGCCCGTTTTGCCTGGCAACCCAATATTTTGCCACTATTTGCTTTGCTACTGTTTTACTGCCTATGGCAACTTCTTCAAAACAAAAACTTCAAAGTCTTGCCTTGGATAGGATTGCTTTTGGGTATTTGTTTACAACTGCATTATAGTTCTATTTTTATAATTCCAGCTATAGCTGTTGTGTTATGGTTAGCTATTAAGAAGGACAAAAAACTTTATAAATTACTCAAACCAGGCTTGCAAAGTTTAGGTCTTTTTTTGCTCGTTTTATCGTCGTTTATTTATTCTGAGTTAATTAACGGTCTACCGAACATACAGCTGCTGCTGCAATTTTCCGGGACAACGGTTAGCTTGGGTATGCAGGGTTTTGCCGGTCACCTGTTCCGAGTTTTTAGCCAAAGCCTGGCTGGCCTGCTGGGCTTTACCCAAACTAACTGGCTAAGTTCCCTGGTTTCGGCTGGCCTGCTTATTTTGGCAGCTAAGTCTTCCAAAACCAAAATTTGGTATTTAAGTGTTTTTTACTATCTCTTTGGAGTTTTAGGTTTGAGCTTGCTGCCGAAAACTGCCCAACACTACTTTAGCTTTATGTACTTTTTGCCGTTTCTACTAATTGGCTTGGTAGTTGATTGCTACTTTAAAAAAGTAAAATCTATATATGTTTTGTCAATAGTAGTAGGCTTTATCTTTTTACAATGGCCAGCTTACAACTTTTTAAAACCACTGACCTGGCAAATTCAGGATTTTAAAAATTTAGCTTGGGAAATTGACATGCAAAGTAGTGGTCAAAAATATAACCTTATTTCTATAAAACCAGATGGGGAATATATGGCCCTGCCGTACCGTTATTTTTTTGATATAGCTAACACTCAAGTTGCTCCTGCCAATGACTATGACCATTTAGATGCAATCTATGTTATAAGTAATAGTTTGGAAAAACCGGATCAGATTTTAGCCACATTAGCAAAACAAATTGACTGGCCTAGTCGATATATCAAAACTCTTAAGTTAAAAAATCAGGATTATATGTATATCTTTACATTATGAATATTATCTTAGCTTCAGCTTCAAAACGCCGCCAAAAATTACTATCTTGGCTCATAAAAGATTTTGAAATCAAACCTAGTCAAATCAATGAAACTGCTTTTGCTAAACTAGCTAGAAACCCAGAAGAATTGGTTGTAAAACTTAGCTTAGCTAAGGCTAAAGCTGGCGGTGAAAAAGTGCCTAACTCTATTATTATTGCCGCTGATACAATTGTGGCTATTGCCGATACCAGTCAAGTTTTACCCAGTGCTACAGTTATTAATGAGACCTGGCAAATCATTGGCAAGCCAAAAGATAAAGCTGAAATTGCTCAAACCTTATCATTTCTCAGCGGTAAAACTCATCAGGTGTATACCGGTTTATGCGTGTTACAAAGTACTTCAAGTCATTTTGGAACTGATTTTGAGTTGAGCCATATGACCTTTAAAAATCTTTCTAAAAAATTTATTGACAAGTGGTCGGCTCAAGAATTTTTACTAGACCATGCTGGTTCATATAGTATCCAGGATATGAAAGATGAACTTTTTGACACTATTGAAGGTAGTTATACTAGCGTGGTTGGTTTGCCACTTGCCAAGACTGCTGATTTTCTTGAGCAGTTTGGGGTAGTGTTACAATCAGCTTGGCAAGATAAAGTTTTGCAAGAAACTGGATATAAAGATTAAATCATATCTTATATGAAGCAAGGTCTCCTATATATTTTTACTGGTGATGGTAAAGGCAAAACCTCAGCTGCTTTAGGGGTAGCTTTACGAGCCTGTTGTGCCAACTTAAAAGTTGCTTGGGTAGCTTGGTATAAACAAGCTTCCTGGCAGACTTGTGAGAGTAATATAGTCAAACTTTTACCTATTGATGTATTTTTATTGGGCAAGGGCTTTCATCTAAAAACTAAGAACTTAAAATTAAGAACTAAAAGGTTAAAAACAGGTGCTGTCATTGTTGACAAGGTTAGTGAAGAAGAACATAAACTAGCGGCTGATGCAGCGTTGACAAAAGCTCAAGAAATTTTAAAGATGCAAAAATATGACGTGCTGATTTGTGATGAGATTAACAATGCTTTGTATGAAAAGCTGATTAGCTTAAAAAGCGTTAAAGAATTGATTGGCTTACGAAAAAAAACTCACCTGGTTCTCACTGGTCGCAATGCTCATTCAGATATTATTACGTTGGCTGATTTGGTGACAGACATGAAAAAAGTAAAACATCCCTATGATCAGGGAATTCCAGCTTTAGAAGGTTTAGATTTTTGATATCATAAAAGTATGGATGATCCAACTGCTCAAATTCCAGATGATCAACAAGTGGTTCAAATTACTCATCAACTTCAGGATGAGATTGCCACACTAGAAGCCCAGACTAAGCAAAGCGAAGAAGACAAACTTCATACAATACAACAACAAGCACAACAAAAGCAAAGCACTACTCAAGTGCGACCAAGCTTACAATCATTACTTGGCCAACAAACTAGCCAGTTTTCTGATGATGCTTCAGATGATACAACCAATCAAATTACACAAACCCGGGACAAAGAACGTCAAGATGAACAGGTTGGCACCCCTAGCCCAGAGCGGGTTCCAATCCGGGAAGTTCAAGCTGATTTTGAACCGAGTGGGGAAATAGCCGAATTTGTCAAACCTACTCCCAATCCTCAAACCATTACTTTACCAAAGCCGGTGGAAGATGAATATGGAGACTTGCTGGTTCAAGCTACTCAAATTTCTAAACCCAATATTACTTTACCAGTATCAGAAGAAGAAATAGAAAAAGCTTTTCATCATAAAGTAGCTGATTCAGTGCGGTGGTTGGCAGAGTGGTGTCATCGTAATATTTTGCTCTATCCGGGACGAGTATTTTTTAAGCAGGAATAAATAGCAATTCTTCTTTCTTACCAAGAATGGTACTATAAAATAGTACCTAATATGATGATTCTAAAACTTGGGTATTAGTTTGTTATGGCAGATCTTGCAACTTTCTTATCTCAAATTCAGTATTTTGCAGTAGTACTTATTATTGGTTTACTAGCAATTGGAGGCATAGCTGGAGTAGGGTATGTGCTGATTCTACTTTTAAAATTCAGAAAAAGAGAAGAAGTATCATTGGACATGGTTTTATTACAGATACGTGTACCTCGGGAAAATGAAACCAAAATTGACGCAGCTGAACAAATGTTTGCTTCATTGCATTCAATTTTTAAAATTGGTTTTAAAGCCTGGTTGTCTGCCCAAGACCATTTGTCTTTTGAAATTGTAGCCAAAAAAGAAGAGATTAAATTTTATGTAGCCGTGCCTAGTCATTTGCAAGACTTGGTGGAAAAACAGCTTTATGGAGCATATCCCGGAGCCGATATTCGTGAAATAGATGAATATAATATTTTTACAGAAAAAGGTAAAGTGGCTTTTGATAATCTTTATCTCAAATCAAGCAATTACAATCCCCTTAAAGTTTATAAAGACTTACCAACAGACCCATTGTCTTCTATCACTTCAGCGTTGGCTAAGATGGGAGATGATGAAGGAGCAGTTGTACAAATTATTATTGCACCTACTGGACCGAAATGGAGTCATATGGGTAAAGGTTATATATCGCGAACCAAAAAGAATGAATCTGATCCAGAAAAAGCTAAGTACAATATTGATCCAAAGACTTATGATGCTATTGAAAATAAGTGTTCTAAACCTGGCTTTGAAACCACTATTAGAGTTGTGGTTTCAGCTCCAGATATGCCTAGGGCTAAAATGCATTTAAAAAATATTGTAGGGACATTCAAACAGTTTGCTTCTGATTTAAATACTTTAAGAACTCCCAAATGGCACTTATTTAAATACTTTTTTATGATTGATTTTATTTACCGCTACCAGCCACTTTTTGATGGTAAATCAGTTTTATCTTCAGAAGAATTAGCTACCCTTTTCCACTTACCAAACAAAAGCGTAGAAACTCCACACATCTATTGGCTTTCAGCTAAGCGGATGCCAGCTCCAGCCGGAATTGCTAGTTCAGGCACTTATCTTGGGAAAAATATAGCTCGGGGTAGCTCAAGACCAGTCTATATTCAAGATATAGATAGACAACGTCATATGTACATCATTGGAAAAACTGGGACTGGGAAATCAGAAATGTTGACTGATCTTATTTTGCAAGATATTAGAGCTGGTCGTGGAGTTTGTTTTATTGACCCTCATGATACAGTTGAAAAGCTATTGGAAATGATTCCCCCGGAGCGAGCAGAAGACGTGATTTACTTTAATCCTGCAGATTTAGATCGGCCTTTGGGTATGAACATTATGGAAGCTAAAACTGAGCAACAACAACACTTTATTGCTTCAGCTATTATTGGTCTAATGTATAAACTCTATGACCCGCATAAAACAGGTATTATTGGGCCTCGATTTGAACATGCTATCCGTAATGCTATGTTGACTGTCATGGTAGAAGATGGAGCTTCTTTTGTAGAAGTAGTGCGTATTTTAACCGATCCAAAATATGTCCAAGAACTGCTGCCCAAAGTCAAAGATCCAATGGTCAGGCGATACTGGACTGACCAGATTGCCCAAACCTCTGACTTTCATAAATCTGAAGTTTTAGACTACATTGCCTCTAAATTCGGCCGCTTCGTGACGGATAAAATGATGCGAAATATTATTGGCCAAAGCCATTCAGCTTTTGATTTTCGCAAGGTCATGGATGAGCGTAAAATCCTTCTTATCAACTTAGCTAAAGGCCGGATCGGCGAAGAAAATTCTAATTTTTTAGGCTTGGTTTTGGTGCCAAAAATTCTGATCGCAGCGATGAGCAGGCAAGATGTACCTGAAGAACAACGGCCAGATTTTTATCTCTATGTTGATGAGTTTCAAAATTTTGCTACCCCCGACTTTGCCCAGATCTTATCTGAAGCTCGGAAATACCATCTGAACCTAGTAGTAGCTAATCAATTTATTGGTCAAATAGAAGATGAGGTAAAAAATGCTATTTTTGGTAATGTGGGTACGATTGCTTCTTTCCGAGTTGGGGTAACTGATGCCAATTATCTCCAGCATGAATTTCAGCCTACCTTTACCGAAACAGATCTTATCAATATTGAACGATACAATTTAATTATTAAAACTATTGTTAATAATGAGCCTGTTCCTCCGTTTACTCTAGATCTAACTAAAAATATGGAGGTCTACAATAAAATGCGCAACAAACAACTAGCTGAAATGATTACTCAGTTATCCCGACTTAAATATGGTAAAGATGCGGATTTAGTAGGAGCAGAAATTGCCCAGCGGGCCAGATTATAATCTCTTTACTTCTGTGCTATTTCACAATAGAGCCACTTCCTTGGTATAATTCCCCTGTTGCTAATTGGAATCGTAGCTCAATGGTAGAGCTCCAAGCTTATACCTTGGTGGTTGAAGGTTCGAGTCCTTCCGATTCCACTAATTGTTTTCTTGTTGAAAGACCTCCTGTGGTAAGGCAGTAATTAACACTTCAATTTCAATCAATTCAGCACTTGTGGTATTTGCAGTTCCGGAAAAACGATAGTAGGGTTGGAGAGTATTTGTATCATAATCATACAAATAAACCAATTCCAACGACCTAAGAGTAGCTGTAGAAATCATATTGCTATCAATTTCAGTATAAGCTTGGTTGGGGTTGCTAAATTTACTTAGTAAACCACCACCAGCATTAATAGCCTGAAGGGCAGCTGCTGGTTCTGCAGGTGTGACTTTACCAAGAGAAGAAAGTTCTTTAGTAAAAATTGTTAGACTAGCCTTGCGAATACTTCCATCCAAATTGAGTAGCAATGTAATTGGATAACTTTGACGGTCTTTAGGGATAATTGGCAGCTTATCAAGAACTAAATTATAGTTTATTTCTACATAACTAGCTTGATCCATCGTTGTTTTTAAAAGACCTTCTCCAGTTTGACTACCAGCAATTGGTTGTAAATAGGGAGTGCTTAACATAACCTGTTTACCTATTATTTGAGCGGTATCCAAGAACTCCTGGGCTTTAGCAACCAAATCTTTTTGACTAAGCTTGTTTGAACCTGGAGAAGTAAAATTACGGTATGATAATGAAGGTGGGTTTGAAAATATGCTCAATGACAAATCATTTTGTTTGAAAGAATACACAATACCAGAAATATCTTGTAACTGCTTTGAACTGTTGGTAAAACCAAATTTTTGACCATATTCCTGAATTTCCTGTGATGAAAATGCTTCGTCTTTCCCAGTACTGTAAATTGTAATTTGCTTGTTAAATGTTGGCAGTTCACCTACATATTGATATGTAAGATTAAGTTGAGTGGTAGTAGGTTTAACTGAAGGTTTAGGAAGGGTATTAACTGCAATTTGATTAGTTTGTTTTTGCCAAGCTAATATAATCCCAACAATAACTATAATTACAAGAGCTATTATAAGTATAAAGATATATTTTTTTTTCATTCTGGTTGGACAATTTGACTAATAGTAAAATTACAGCTTGCTTGGCCAATACACTTTCCGTTTTCAATTCTATCAGCACTTGCTTCATCGATGCATCCGGACAGTAAAATAGTATCCGCTATTGAACCCAAACCTCGCAATTCATAATGTAAATGTGGGCCTTCAGAATTACCGGTACTATCAACTGTGCCGATAACTTGGCCTTTTTTAACTGTAGCTCCTTCGTTTACAGTGATAGTTTCAAGATGAGCATAATAGGTTGTAAAAGGAAGTCCTCCAGTTGTACCCTCAATCCGAACCAGTTTTCCATAGCCAGTACTATTCCATCCGGCTTCTACTACTACTCCATTGTGAGTTGCGTGAACATCTGCTCCATCGTTACCGCCAATATCGATAGAATTAAGCACCACTCCAGTATGGCTATCTCCAGTATTCATACCTTGGGTGACATACCCGCTAACTGGCCAACATTCAGGCATACCTGGCTCAAACTGGGTTAAATTATCAATTTTATTATAGACATCTTGTAATGTATCAAATGGAGGTAATCGAAATGCTGAAATAAGGTTGATATACAAAAAAGTTGTGGTTATACCAACTGCCCCCACAGCTATAAGCGGGGCATGAACAAAAGCAGGGAACATGCCGCCACTAGCAGCTTCAGAAGCCCCTGCCCCAAAGAGATTTAAAACCTTAGTACCAAGATTATTAGCACCCTGAAAAAGATTACTAAAAAACTTACTAATAGTAGGCCAGTGACCAATCACAGTCAAAGCAAGACCAGGAATTATTAAAAGAGGATTAGCAGTTGCTAATCCTAAAATAAGCATTGGAGGTCCAACAGTCCCAGCAATAGAAAGAATTAAGTTGAGTAATTTAGCAATAAGAGCAATTAATCCAGCTAGTAAAGTTGCAGGTAAGACCCACCAAAATCTCTTTCCGAAACCTACTGCCTTTCCTACAACCGGAAGCTGTTCGGCAATGTCGACTATTTGTTTGGCTAGCATGACTGCGGACACAGCTTGACCAACAACTGGTATGATATTAACTCCCAAAGCTCCTGCCAATTTAGTTAAGCCACCAACTGCTAACTTACCAAAAGTTTTTTTAAGACCAGTGGAAGCTGCGGCTCCAAGAGCCCATTCACCTACCTTACCCATGCCATAGTTGACTAATCTACCAGATAAAGAGTTGTTTAAAAAATTATTAGTATTTCTAAAAAGATTAAAACTGCTGGTATCAGTGTGGGTAGCAAAAGCAAAACCAGTTGTAGCCATACTGGAAGCAGTAACAGTGAGTAGTGAAAAAGCCGAAAATTGATGGCGTTCGACCGGTTTGAAACTGGAAGAAAATTGAGATATAAAACCACCTTGATGAGTAATTGATTGGCTAATTCTATGAGAACTATTGGTAAAGTCAGTTTGCTGATCTAATAAGAAAGAACGAAGCTTCTTTTGTTCTTCATTAGAATCTAGGCTGTCAATCAATGTTTGACTACTTGCATAAAATACATCTTGGCCACCCATAAAATGGACTAAAACTTGGGTGGGAGAAACTTCTTCTCCTGGAGCTAATCCCCTATTAATCATTTCTGTGAGCTGATCTAAAGTGATAGTACTTTCACCTTTGCCAACTTGACTAGTTAGCTCAGTTTGAGAATTGATAATACCTTGATTGTTACGTACGCCTGGGCGGTATTGCTGATATTGCTCTAAACCTCTAAAGAGATGGCTGTATAAACTAGGGTTACGGTAATATTTTTGCGAAACTAGTCTTTGAAAACCAGAACTGGCTCTCTCACCGGCTTCAAAAAAAGCTTGATTATAGACCACACCACTTTCAATTAGAGTCGTAAAATAACTCATAGCATGTCGAGCTTGAGCTCTTGACATATGGCCCTCGCCTTCAAACACATCGATAAGCTGAGTATAGGTTGGGGTGGTAGCAGCTAGAGCCGCTTTATGAAGTATATAGGCATCTCTAAATTGCTTTTTTTGTTGAGGGTTTTCATTGAGCCGATTAATAGTTTTGCGTATTTCTTGATACAAAACCGGATTAGTTGCTTGTGTTCCCATTCTAGGATCTAGGGCTATTTTGGAACTTACAGCTTGATCATTTATGGTGGCTTGCTTTGGATCAGTTGATCGAACTAGTTGTTCACCGATTTCTTCTAAGGCAATTTGCGTACCATAGGCAAGTGAACTGTCTTGTAGTTCTTTACCAATTTCTGATTGACGGCCCAATCGCTCTTGAATCGTTTGTGTTTCAACCTCAGTTTTTAAATTACTGGAATCCTGACTAAAAGCTTTAGCTTTTTCGAGTAGTTCTCGATATTTTTGAGCTAAAGCCACATTTTGTTTAACTGAGATGTGAGCTAAGTCAAGATCTTTATGGGCTGCCAAAGTTTGTCTGCGTTCAGCTGCTTCTTTTTGAAAATGAATCAATTCTTGTAAATTTTGAGGCAGACTTGGAGCTTCAATTTCTTCTTCATAAGAAGCCTCTAATTCGGCTTCAATCTTTGAAAGTTCAGTGGCATTATCAAGTTGATCTATAGTCCATTGTCTTTCTAAGGTTGATGTTAAATATGCCTGCAAAGCCTCTAAGCATTGCTGTCTAGAATACGGCTGAGTATTGATAGTAAAAGGTTCTTTCTGATCAGAGAGTAGTAGGGTAATTAAAGCTCGAGCTTGAGCCTGATCACGTAATTGCAATTGTGGAGAAGAGTCTACCATAGACTTATTGTATCAAGAGAAGTAGAGGTAGTCATTTGCATGTGATTTATTTGGTAATAATTTTTCTTTTTAAAATCAGACTGAATAAACGAGTTGCCATATAAAGCAAACATAAAAATATAAGATAAATGGCAAGCGTAACCAATAAGCCTAAGTTGAGGCTAATGAGTATATGAGAAAAAAAAGTGATAACTGCTTCAGGTAAAGCAGTTTTAGTCAGGTATAAAAACAGCCAAATAATAAAAAGTAAAAAAGTAGGGACAAACATATCGGTCAGATCTTTTTTGGAAGAGAACATAGTACTAGCAATTAAAAAAATAGCAGTGAAAATCAGAATCAAGAAAAAAAGTGGCGGTATTTTATCTACAATGATATATATTAGAGCAGCTATTATACCCAAGCCTGTCCATAATGGCGCAGTACCAATTAAAATTTTCCGAAATGGATCGGTTTGAGCAATAGCTACACTGCCAAGGCGTAATTTACCCTCCTCATTTTTAGCAGGATATAAATTAATGTTTCCTGTACGAACTTGAAGAATTTCTGCTACTAAATAGTGAGATAGTTCGTGGATAACAGTACCTGGTAATAAAAAAACAGCTGAAAACCTCATAGCCCAATTCGATGACTTAGTAATTAATAAAAAAAATCGGTATAAACTTCCTAAATAATATCTTGTGAGTAGATATAAAAGTAATAGTTGTATAAGACATAAAAACACTAACCAATACATTGATATCAAACCAATGTTTTGCAATATACTGGAAATAATTTTGATAACAGAAGTCATTGACTTTATTTTTATCTTTATACTATTCTAGTATAAAGGAGGCTTTTTATGAATGATACTAACGATCAAAATACTAGTCATACCCAAGCTAGTTCACCTGTAGAACAAATCCCATCAGATATTGAGGCTTTTCTTAATCAATTACTCGAGGATGCGGGTATGGTTTTGACTGATGATCTTAAAGCTGCCATGATTGGAGATTTATATGCCAGACTTGAGAAAAAAATCATAGCTGATGCTATCGAAAACATGCAGCCAGAGCAAGTTGATCAATTTATTGAACTAGTTCAATCCGGTAAAGGTAAACAGGAAATGGAACAGTTTATCACTGAAAAAATCCCCAATGCTAAAGAGGTATTTGCCCAGAGTTTTATGGATTTTCGCAATTTCTTTTTAAGTGATATCCAAGAAACAAAATCTGAGCCTCAGTCTATGTCACAAAATTCTTCAGCAAACTAAGATATGGTTGAAATCTTATCTCCTAACCAGCATGCTGAAATCAATCGAGCTGTTGAAAGTAATCAAGAGTATCAGCCTACAAGAGAAGAAGTCTTTTGGGCGTTGGAGAAAGGTAGACAATTATTGGAAGAGCTACCAACAAGTGAACAGACTAGTGAAGTTAAATATGAAATAGCATTGAATAAAAAAAGAGGTGAGCAGCTTAAACAAAGAAGAACTAGTGGTGTGCGGATTGAAGTTCAAACTAATGATGGTAGAAAAAAGCGATATAACGAAGGAATTCAAGTTACTCAAATTTTATTAACTACTTTAAACGAAATTCAAAGAGAGTCGATAAAAGCAACTCCAAACCCAGAAAGATTGGAATGGCTACATACGATTTATCGAACTTTAACAAGTGGTGGTAAAAAACAACTTAAAAGTTATGGAAGTTTACCTGAAGCATGGCAACATAGCTTAATTGAAGCACGGGCAGTCAAAGAACTGGAAGAAATGGAGGAACTTAATGATCCTATGGGAGTAGTAGAAAGAGGTTTAGATGGTAATTTTACTGGTCCAAGTAAAATAGAAGCTCATAAAATTTTACTTTCCCGTTGGATGGTGTATCCTCCAACTGAACCAAGACCAGTTAGATCTGATAACCCAGATCCAGAATCTCCCATTGTTGTAGAGCCACCTGAGTCGAGCAGAGATTCAGATGAACCAGAAGAAAATGGAGATGAAGATGATTCTGCTGCCGTAACCATTCCAGTTCCACCAACAGTAACTGAACCAGTTGTTCCTCCGGAAAAATTAGTAGTGTCTCTGGTTGATACCAGTCATGATGCTAAACGCCAAGCTTATGAAGCAGCGCTACGCTGGACACATAACAAAATGCGGGGCGAAAGAGCTAAAAAGTGGTATGAAATGCCTTTAGCTGCTCTTAAATCAATACCCAATATCAGATTCAAATTATTTGAGCGTTATTTTGTAACTAAAAAAACTCAAGAATTAATGGCAGCTCAAATTACAGCTGGCCATCAATTTTTAGAACTTGATGATGTGACTGGGGCAGCTAGAGAAATTAATCAAGGTAAAAGGTTGGCTGAAACTCAGTCTCGGTCTACATTAGAACGATTTGGGATGATAGGAAGAGATGAGGTAAAAACTTTTTCTGGAGAAACGGCAGAAGTTAATCTAAGTAATGAAGTCCAACAAGGTATACAAGGCTTGATTTCTGAATATGCTCAAGGAAACATTAGACCTGAAGAACTTGATCAAAAAGTTGAAGAACTAGTTGAAAGTATTAAAGCTATAGATGATATTCCTGATTATGTTAAAAACTCTGATTTTATAGCGGCCAATATTAAAGACATAGCTGAGGAAGTCAAGGGATGGCAAGAAGCTGGTCATGATGTTTTAGGTCGACTTGATGATATGTTGACTATTCAATTTGGTCGAGCTTTTATGGCAACAAGTACTGATGCTGACTTTAGTAAAATTGAACGCTACATGAATTGGACTAAGTCAGGTAAATTTAGAGGTTGGCTAGCTAATCCTTTAGCAATTGGAGTTATATCAGGATTAGCTAGTGGTGGGGTGCGTTCAGTATTAAGAGCAGGTAGTAGCGCTTCAGGTTTGGCAGCTAAAGTACCTGGAATTGGACTGGCTATAGGAGCTACAACTGGAGCAGTGTTTGCTGGATTACGGCGTTGGACCGATCTTAAAAACGACAGAGAAATGCAAGAACTAGAAAGCGCAGCTGGATTTTACCCTGGAGACACACCTACTCCTCGAAGAGATAGGCTTAATGAATTTAGTAATATGCTTGATGAGGATAAGGTTCGGGTTACTGCTAAAGGCTTATTAGGTCAAATGGATGCTTTAATTAGTCAAGATTTAAGTGAGCAAGAACATCGAGAGGCTCTGCTTAAAAAAGCTGCTGAAATTAATGCCAGGATCAACTTTGGCATTGAAACTAAAACTGATTTAATTTCTTTTGATACTAATACTCCAGAAGTTGGTCGCTACTCAACAGCTTCACAGCGACTTGAACTGGTTAAAGTGGTAGTTGAAGCTAAACAACAATTGATTGAAGCGCGTATAGCTCAAGATATCGATCCCAATAAAACTCTTGAACAAAAAAGAGCTGAAGCTACAGCTCAAATTACTAGAGAGCTGGATATAGCAGAACAAGAACTGATGCAAAGATATTCAGAAACTAAGGAAGAAAAAGATAAAGCTTTCAATAGCTATCGACTTGGGCAAGCGGTTAAAGCTGGAGCATTTGGAGGAGCTACAGCTTTAGTTGGTGGTATTCTCTCTCAGGAGGGAATTGCTTTAGCTGCTAGAGGTTTGGATAGTGCTGGTATTCATCTTGGTGGAACAGGTCAAACG
The DNA here is from genome assembly GCA_012797845.1 of Candidatus Beckwithbacteria bacterium. Classification (NCBI taxonomy): domain Bacteria; phylum Candidatus Beckwithiibacteriota; species Candidatus Beckwithbacteria bacterium. Next base: position 58,612 of record JAAZOH010000016.1, on the reverse strand, counting down.
GCAGTAGAAAGCTGGTTACATATTGGTGATCGGCCCCAAGGACCTAATATTGCTAGTTTAGCTGAGTTATATCAACAAAGTGGTAGTGGTGGAGAAATGAACTTTGGTGAACATGTCAAAGCACTGATAAACCCTGATCACTCACTCACTTTAGTTGATACTACTACCAATCAACCTTTGACTGGTTTACCAAAAATATTTTCACAACCAAATGGCAAGCTGATCATTTCCGGTAATCCAGAAAATTTACCGGTCTCCGTCAAAGATATTATTGGTAGTTGGGGTAAAACTGAAACAGTCTCTCATTCACTTCAAGAACAAGTTCGGGAAGCTGCGGCTCAGGGTCAGTCTACGGTTTTTGAACATGAAGGTTTACGGCTCAATCTTGATCTCAACCATGGGCAGCAGGTTTTTGTAGCCGATGCCTACAGTGGTGATAATATTGGCGTAAGTAAACTAACAGGTGAATCCCTGCAGTTTACTGGAGATCAATCAAAGCTTTCTTCTCTTCATGATATTTTGAAAAATCGTGGTTTTGGAGTAGGAGTGATTGAAAAAACTACTGTAAATACTCCATCGCTTTTAGAAAAAGTCAAAGAAGTAGTTACAGCTGGAGGTACTAAAACTTTTGGTTCAGCAGAAGGAATGAAAGCAGGGCTAACTATGACCGTTAATGGTCATGATGTTATTATTCAACCAGGAACAGCTTGGCACGGTCCACGGATTTCTCTTCATGGGACTATTGCTGGTGATGGATCCCTTACTTTTTTGCCAAAAGATAATCCAGGTATTGATCTTGGACAAGCCCATCAGGTATTAGATCGAGTTGATTTTACTACTCACTTGGATCAAACTCCGGGATCAGGTCAGATTGTAAGTAAAGATGCTCCAGTTTTAGACCATTTTAGAGGACTTGGACAAACTATTGATAAAGCTAAAAAATTATTATGGCATTTCAATAATACTCCAATGCACTATAACGAAGCAGGAAAATTGGTTGGAGCAGATGGTAAAGAACTCTTAACCTACTTTCATGCTCTTAAAGATGGTTCAGCAGAGGTGGATATGTCCAAAATGGTATCTAATTTAGTACCCGAAGGAGGACTAAATTGGGATAGCTCAATTGATCCAGAATACGCGCGATTGGCTGGGGATATTATCACCAAGCCTGATGGGAGTCGAATCTATCAAAATTTTGAAGTTTTATTTACTCCATTTAAAGGAGCCAAAGAAGTGATAGTAGCTCAAATGTCTCCAGATGGCCATCTTATAGTTCCTCCCGGAACAGATCTAAGTCAACTTATTAAAGTAGTTGATAATAAAGTTTCTTTAGAAGCAGCTTTTTTGGAAATTGCCCACCGTCAAGCTGATGGGAGGAGAACAATTTTATCAACCGTAGTTGGTAAGGGATTGGAAACTATCAGAACTACAGCAGAAACTCCAGGTGAAACCATTTTGACTGCGATACCTCATGGTGAATCAGCAGTTCAAGAAGTATTTAATTTGGAAGCCAAACTGCCAACTGCATTTGAACTAACTCCACCTTTTGAATCTGCTCCACTTATCCCGACACCATTAGAATGGAGATATCCACTAGAAGATTTGCTGAGAAAAGACTTGTTAATTTATTATCAAGGTTATGAAGTTAGTCAAGAAAGAAAGGATTTTTATAAATCAAGACGTTCTCCTAGGTTAAGTAGGAATCCAGAAATTATCCTGAATCCCAACCAAGAAATAGGATGGTATTTTAGACAACAAGAAAGAAGTTATCTGGAAGAGCTTAATAATATGGATTCGGCAATAAATGAACCAATGAGTAATTCGTGTAGAGTGGCTATTTGTATTGCTGCAGCCTCGCATCAAGAAGGGGAAAACATATATAATACTCTTCTTCAATATGCAGATCAAACAGATCTAGCTGGGGATGAATTAAATCCTAATGATTTTGAAATAATATTATTTTTAAATAGACCGTCAAGTTCTACTCCAGACAAAACTAAGGATGAAGTAGAAAGATTCAAAAGAGATCATCCAGAGGTAAAAATTAGAGTAATCGAGAAAATATTTCCAGAAAAAAGGCCTAATATGGGGGTTATTTCTAAATATGTATCAGACATGGCATTATTACGTTCGCAAAAACGGGATAACCCATTAAATAATGATCTCCTATTAGTTGCAAATGATGCGGATGCAGAACTTATTTCTAGGAGCTATGTTAGTTCAATTATTAATAATTTTGACAACCCATCTAAAAAACATCAAGATGGAGCTCTTGGAAAAATTGAATGGAATCCAGAAGCTTATATCAAATACCCCGGTTTTCATGTTGCTAATCGTTTTTATCAATTTCTTGAAGCTGTAGCCAGACATGATAAACAGAGAAAAATAGTTGGTTCTTCTGGTGCTAATTTTGCCATAAAATCTTCTATTTATGCTGCTGTGGGTGGTTATAATACCGAAACAGATGTGGCTCAGGATGTAGAATTAGGCAATATGATCAAAGAGGCTAGAAAAAAAGCAGATGGAACACTCACAAATAAAACTTATCCTATAGGATATATTGGAGGAGCTTCGATAATAACAAATCCAAGAAGAGGTTTGAGTTACTATACTTCTTATAATGGTGCCGATCCAGATCGAGATAGAAGAAGACGCAATTCTGCCATTGTACATCAATGGAGTGATTTTGCATCGAGGGATAATATTAGAGATATTAATTGGTTAGCTACTGAAAATCTTTTGTCAGAAGATGTAGATTCTCTTAGTATTGAACATTTAGAAGATGATATTAATGCTATTATAGGAGTGTATGGTTATACACCCGACTCTCCAATTGTTAAAAGAATATTGAATAATTTTCTAGGAATAAATTTTACAGTTATTGAAAGAAGAAACTCTGATAATATGTTAGTTAGAGAAGTAAAAATTACAGACATTGAAAAATTAAAAAGAGATTTAATAGACTATAAGAATGAAAAAAGTTAAAAAAAACATTTTTATATTAAAAGCTAGAGCTATCTCATTTAAAATCTAATTTAAAAACAATTACCCGCACCTCTCCCCACTAACTGCTGCGTGTTCATTTTTAGTATAGCCGCAGCTAGGGCAAGCATCGCCACTGCCCATTTTAATCCAACCCCCACAGCGAGGACAAGGGAAACCAGGCACAAATGATTCTAAGAGCCCAGCCAGACCACAGCCACCACCACGACCTAAAAATTTTAAAGCACTCTTAATAAAATTATTCTTTAGTTCGGTTGTAGAAGAGCCATGCTCTTCAAGGTATTGTCTGAATAATTTATTAAAGGTTTTAAGTACTTCTTGTTCAAGCTGAGCTTTGGAGCTAATAATCTGAGGAAGGCCAACTTTTTGCTTCATCAATTCTAATGTTGTCCGTAAGGTAGTTTGAACTTTAAGGTCAGCCAAGGCCCGATCATACAGCTCTAAAAATTGGGAGTCTTGATTGATATGAAGAGCTGCTAAGATTTGTTCAGGATTAGCAGTAGTTACAATCGGGTGACTGACAATATCCTGAACCGTTGTATATATGGGATTTGGTTGAGCAAATTGAACATATGCTTTGATAAATTCCTCATCGGAAACATCACTGCGAACATAGGTTGCTATAATTTGTTCTCCTTGTTTTTCATATATTCGGACCCAATGATGAATAATTGGAGTAGGTCTTAGTTTGGCTGAGCCAGGACTAAACTCAACAATCCGTTGACCATCTCCAATAGTGGCCAACTGTTGCTGTAGTCTTAAAATACCGGTAAACTCAGCCCATTCAAGCCCTAGTTTAGTTTGATAATATACATCATCAGATATTAAGCTTCTGAATATATCAGGATTGCTAGTAACGAATTCCAATTGTTGACTAGTAGGGATATAGCCAAATTTTCGTAGCCAGTACGGCTCTATTCTTTTGAAAATACTATTTGGATGAATGCTGGTGAGTGTTTGGTGAACAAAAGATTCAGCATGGTTATTAAAAAAAAGCTGGTTATCTCGAAAACAGATCGTACACTTGGTAAGTAATGGTTGACCTAAAACATGTTCTCGTAACTGAGCCACCAGCTGTGCTTCCTGTTCTAAACTGGTTTGACCAATATCTTGCTCTATCACAAATTGATTGCGACTTTGATTAAAATAAGCTACAAGCTCTGGAGTTAAAAATGGGTCACGCCGATCTTGTGTTAGTAGTTGATCAGAAGAAAATCTTGGAAATAAGCCAATGATCAATTCAGGAGGGATACGTATTTTTTCTTGAGTAATTGTTGGAGACTGCTCAATGGCAAATGACAATGCGGTACGGCTTCTACAGGTAGCTCGCCTGTAAAATGGAGCCTCAGATAACAGGGTTCCGGCTGCCTCCCTAATAATGCTTTGATTTTTAATCAAACAAAAGGGATTTTCACGGTTGCGGCACAGCTGAGGATTTTTACCTCATTCACCTGTTTTATTTTTAAAAATTCTAACTTCTCAGAATGCCTTTGATAAGATAGAATAGAACCACAATAACGCAAACACTTTATGGTGTCAAGAGATTTAAATTATCCTATAAAATTTGGTATAATACAGCTAATAAAAAACTACTAATCATATATGCCTTCAGATCCAGAAAATGAACGCAACCAAAGAAGAAACAGACGAGAACGGCGTCCACGTCGTGATCAGGACCAGGAACGTAATCCCCAAAATGAACTACGCCAAAATCAACAAGAAGAAGAAAATACTATTTTAAACAGAGATGAACAAATGCAAGCTGATATGTATTATCAGTTTTTAGTTCAAGAACACACTCCACAAAAAGAATTACGTCGTCGTTTAATCATTTTTCAATTAGCAGTTGCTCTCAATTTAAAACTAATCAATGTAGAAGGAGTAGAAAATAAACCAGCTATTCGAGCAATTGAAAAAAGACTTACAGAGTTGGAACGAGAAGAAGGAACAATCAATCTTAGCGAAGAAGAAACAGAGCAAATGCGACAAGCGCAAAGTTTAGAACAGCTTCAAAAATTAATTGAACTAGGTAATGGGGAGAATGGTATGGGAGGGTTTCAGACTGATTTGTGGAAAAAAATGCGACTTGACCAACTAAAAGCTGTCACAGGTGAACTACAAGAAAAATACGATGAACTTGATAAAGCATTAAGTGATTATTTGCCCAATCCTAGGAATCCAGATGGAACTATAGATCCGACAAAACAACAAAAACGAATTGGGCAAGTTTTATCCCTGCTACATCTGGAAGTTTTAAAATCAGGTTCTCATATCGAGCATCAAGCCTTACAGATGATCCTAAGCTCCAACCAACTGAGCTCAGAACAGGGCTCAATGTGGTTGGCAGGTGATTTTATCCGAAAAGCTGGACAAGCAATGACCCAAAAAGATATCAAAGCGATGTCTTCAATTTTAGGTAATCCTGGCATTAAGCTTTTTGAAGGTTTGCATGAGATAGCACCTGAGGTAGAGGTTACAGCTGTAGATAGGAATGGTCGGGAACAAACATATCGAGGCACTATCAGAATTGACCACTATAAAGATTTACTTGATGACCCGGACACAGCCTATAGGATCTTGACTGAAAGTCCGGGTGAAAATTGGAAAGGTTCACTGCTTGATGAAAATGGTCATCCTAAGGATATCGGTTACAATAAAGTCAGAGCAGCAATTTTTGACGATTTGTTTGAACATCGATTAGTAAATGATCAAGGAGAAGGTCTACCTAAGGATGCGGTTATCATTGATACCAATTTGTACGACTTTGGTTTTGGTAAAAGAATTTCAGTTAAAGAGTTGGCGCCTGAAAAACGCCAGGACCTAAGAGGATTAATGACAGGGGCACTTTGGGGAGTATATGAATCTGCTTGGAATTTATGGAATATCCAGTTTGAAAACTATCGACACGATCCCTTAATGGGAGCTCGAGAGACCTATTCAGCTTCTAGAAAAGGTGTGATTCCAGCGGGATTTGAACGGGTTTATAAGAATTCGCCAGAGATGCTACGTCGAGTGCAAAGATTGATTGGTTGGGGACCAATGTCTAGCGAAGGAGCTTCCGGAGCGATGATGTTGCCTGAGATGACTTATATTAACTGGGAAACAGAAGCATATAAGGCAGCTGATAAAGAAGCTGCGAGACGGGGTAAACCAAGTGCAAAAGAAGTGCTTCTACAAAAATTAACCCGCCAAGGTATTATGCCCCACTTAGAAGAAATAGAAAGTTTGATTGCTTTTGGAATGGGGAAAGATGGCAAATCAGGAGTAAAAGGTGAATCAACTCAATGGCGAGGAAATGGAACTAGTTTAGATTTTAGTGAAGATAACTGGGAAGAATTAGCAGATAAGTGGTTAATTCTTCGCAGAACAAAGAAAGATGAGCATGGAAAAGTAATAGTAAAAGGTAATGAAAGCAATTTTGTCCAACGTGCAGATTTTAAATCACTTCAGGAAGTAATTGCTGGTTTTGAATCCTGGACGCAGGATGAAAAAGACGCTATAGCCCATATTGACTTTGGCCCAGCTTTTGCCAAGTTACAACGAATTGAAGAAACAGTAGTATTTGATGCCAATAGAACCAAAGGCTTTGAAGGTTTAAGGCAGATAAAACAATTGCAGCAAAGACATCTGCTATTTTTTGATTCTTTAGCCTGGAATGAGTCCCTTCAACACAAAGTCCTAGAATCTCATGCTAGTTACACAGCAGCAGCAAATGATTCATACGAGGTAGTTAATGGCTATCATAACCAAGTTATGGATAATGAGGGTTTAACCGGAAAGATTGAAAGTGAGAAAGATCTCAAACTGGCTGTTATTGAAAATGCAGCCAAAAAAACCAGTCAAGCTACAGGAGAGCTGAAAGCTAAAGGGGTAATGGGTTTTAGAAACAATAAATGGATGGAAGAATTTGCTCAAGAAGAAATGATTGCTCAAGCCTACCAGATGGGAATACGAACAGAATGTTGGGTGGCAGATTTGAAAAGAGAAGGTGGGAATTTTGTCGAACAACATTATAGTAAAGAAGATTTTCTTAAAGAACTTGTAGAGATAAATAGAGAAAGAGACCCTAATTTAAGCGAAGAGCAGGCGCTTGAAGCTGCTAAAAAACGGTGGGAGGTTTTGCAAAAACGTTATGGATATCGAGAAGTTAGAGTTAATGACAATAAAGATGGAAACCTTATTATTGGTCCAAGCAATACTCCAATTAGGAAGATTAAATATATCCCCAAGAATTATGTGGATGAAAATGGAGACAGAGGCTATTGTCCTGGTAGGCAATATCACGGGGCTCGGGTGGTGGGTGGTCGTTATTTTGAGACCATGGCTAAAGCTTTTGAAAAAGACGGTATGGTAGCTAATGCTGAAGAATTTGAACAAAGAGTCCTACCTTTGATAGATAAAATCTTGGACAATAATGATATTGGCATGTTGCCGAATGAAGGAAAATACTTGCGACATATCAGATTTGAAGGAAATTTTGAATTGGGACTTGGTCTGATTGACTTCTTGCGTAAATGGTTTAAAGTTTCAGTACTTAATAAACCTGCAGATAAATAAAATACTTAAAATTCAAGGATATAAAAATATAAAGTATAGAATGTGTTTGTTTGAAATCTAGAAAGATTAACTAGTAGTTCCTGTTCTCGTACCTGTTCCATTTCCGGTATCTGTAGTACCACTTCCCGAATTCCATCGTTGATTTACAAATCCAGGTTTAACTTTCATACCCATTCCCAGCATATGTCTAAGTGTATTACTTAAACCTCTTTCATAAACATTTGGTCCATACATGGCTTCTGCTCTACCGATTTCGCTGCCAGTAGTAGCAGCTCGATACCCAGCTCCACCTAGCATACCAGCAGTTCCAAAGACTCGGCCAGCTCCTCCAGACAAAGGTTCGGCAATAGAACCCATCATGCCAGCCAAACCACCCTCAACACCAAGGGATTTTTGGACTAGCTCAACTACTTTAGGTAGCATCATCAAGACCCCAATACCAATGAGAGCTTGGATAGCATTAGTGTCAAAACCACCACTAATAAAAGGTACTCCTAAGACTTTAGTAGTACCACTAAATTGATAGCCAATATCGTCAGCAATTCCAAATTTTTGACTATTAGTCAATGCTCCAGCTATCAGAATCATTACGGCAGTAACTGGGAAAACTAAAGCATTAGCTAGCAAACCTTTAATCCATTTACCAAAACTATCACTACCAGGAATAGCATTGAAGAGTAAGATCATAGGAGCAAAAATAACACTAAATACCAAACCAATGTAGGCCATAAGTAACTGGAAGAAAAGCTTAAAAACAGCAATTAAAATTGCTACTGCTATTATAAGATAGCCTAAGGGAGCACTAATGAAAGCTAGGCCTGAACCAATAATACCTGGAAAAGCTTGTTGGATCATGTCTCCTAAAGCATATGAGGCACTTCCTGCAGCTTGATCAGTCCCCCAAGATAGTAAGTCTTGAAGTGCAATAGTCAAAATGTTTTTCTCAAAAAAGATATTTTCAACAACATTAACATAGTTTGATGAACTAGGTGCATTTAAAATCCCAAAAGCTTCAAAAGCTCCCACTGCTAAGTAAATCAGAAAGAAAATTAAATCAATCATAAAAGCAGCAATAGCATATGAAAATGTAACTAAAAGCAAGGTAATGACAATTTGGGGTAGAGCTTGTTGAATAGTGAGCGCTGCTTGTTGACCAATTTTAGCTCTAAACATAATCATAAACCCAATAACTACAAATATGAGAACAAACCCCACGTAAGAGATATTACGAAAAGCCTTCCATAATTCCAACACTGGTTCTAAAGCCTGAAAACCAGTACCCTGAGCATAAGCTGGAGTGACTAAATTCATTTGTCTGCCCAGATCAGCTAAATAGGCACTAGTTTTGACTGGCGGTTTAGAAGCCATAAAAGTAACACCTTTTGTAAAAGCTCCAATAGCTCCAGAATCCTCTGGTAAACCAAAAGCTAATGTTACTTCAGGTTCTGGCCCAACAATTTCTGATGTAATTGCATTGATAGTTAGTCTGTATTGTCGTCTTGCAAATTGGGAATCACCTATGCTTGTACTCCCAAAAGCTTCTGTGTCATAACTTAATTTATTCTGATCAAGCCAATAGTTGTTCCATTGGGAAGCAGCATTATTTTGTAAAGAAGCAGCAGTTTCTTGATCATAAGAGGCGTAATAACTACTTTCACATTTACCTTCCCCATCAACTAATGCACAGTAATATCCAGTAGGACAACTGGTTCCTGTTGTCCCGTCAGAGTTTGGAGTACAAGGAGCTCCAGTATGTTCCATGTGAGACATATCCTTGTAAGGATTACCTTCATATGTGCAAGTATTATCTCCAGCACATTCATAACCACTAGGACAAGGACTGGTATCACTACAAGCTTGTCCTTCTTGAGCTCTTGCTATAGCAGGAGCAACAGAAACTAATAATCCTATACCGACAATAATAGAAAAAAATAAAGATAGTATTTTTTCTGAGAAAGATAAAGACATATAAGCTTACAAGGTTAGATATATGATACAACAGCCAATGCTTACAAACAACCAGAACTACTATTTAACTAGTGCTTCATAGACGCTGATAATCCCTCCTGGAAAATTAGGATTATTACAAAATTTGTCCGGATCCTGCCGACCTTCTCTGGCACCTTCGGCATAAGTGAGTGCAAATTCTTCCCAAGGCAAAGTAGCATAGTCTTTTTCAAATAAACATTCAAGCTGTAGGGCAATATTATTTTTAGGCATTAACATGCTACCAGTACTAGTTTTGCCATATTTGCATCCTAAATCCCAAGCAGTAACTGCTGAACCTCCTGATTCCTCGATCCATAGAGCAACTACGAACGCAGGATTCCAGCCAGCTGCTATCGCAGAATCGTAAACCATATCAAAATTCTTAGTAAATTCATCAGAACTCCAATAGCCATTAGCATTAATTCTAGTCAAACCATTAGCTCTTATAGATTCTTTATTAAAACCAGTAGAATTTCGATAATCAATTGTGCCTTCCATAGACGTGCAGCCTTTGGTCAATAAATCTAAGGCTGATGTACTTCCTAAATATCGATTCCATGACCAAAAACCACACTGCTCCTGCCCATTTTGGAGTTCTCTAGGAACCAAAAACTGTTCAGATAGACACTTTTTGGTTTCCTGGATTCCACCTAAATAAGGGTAATAAAGATTGCCGCTATCAGGAACAATACTAACTCCATCTCCTGATACAAGCTCATAGGTAATACCAGATAAAGCATCATTGTCTGGATATTCTGAAAAATTTTGAGGTCGGAAGATATTAAAAACCCCTGCTTCAGAGCCTGTTGTTAAAGCATAGATTTTTTCTAAATAAGGAATTTTTAGCCTAACTTCAACTTGTCGAGTCATTAATTCTGAACCTCCTCCATCTAGGTCACAATCCGGGTTGCTAGCTGGGCATACACAAGCACCTTTGTAAGTACCTTCACTCACAAAAATTTTATAATCTTCTATAGTAGCTTTGGCAGTAGCATTACAGCAAACTTCATCGTTTGGATTATAATCAGAAATCGGATCATTTCCAGAACAATTTTTATCTATACTCGAACCATTTTTACGACAATTGGTTTGTTGAGGTTCTGGTATTTTCATCAATACCCCGTCACAAGCAATACTGCCATCAGTCTGGACAGTACAATTTGAAATAAAAGTTTTGCCTACTATATCTTCTTTAATAGCATTGATAGCTTGAGCTCCATTGTTAATAAAAACAGAAACTTCGAGTTGTTCGCCAGGTGTCAACTGTATAGAATCTGGAATATGTTCAGAGTAATGAAGCCCTTGTTCGACACTAGGACTATCATGATACGCTGCTACTTGTTCACCATTAACATAAACAAAAAACTCCATATGGACCATATCATAACTACCTTCATCAGCAAAATTATTATTTTTAGTTAGATCAAAAAACCAACTAGTAGTACCATCTTCATTGGGTCGCAAACCAGTTGAAGTTTGGTACCAGGTTTCTGGTACAGGTTCAGTAGTATTATCTGAACTAGCTTGTGCTAAATACATCTCTGATCCAATAGTGTCATCCAAAGTTTGGGCCTGAGCTAGAAGTATATTTTGGCTAGGTTTACTAACCAAAGAAGAGGAGCTGTTATTACTAGCTATCTTATCTTGCAACATAGTTGGTAATAGTAATTTATTTAAGTTAAGAGAAGCTTCATATAAGCCAGCTAAATGAGGGAAAGCCATAGGGAATTCAGCAGCATACTTTCCTTTATTTGATCCAACCCCGGCAGTTTCTAGTTCCCCTGGTTTATGTTCAATAGTCAAAGTAACTGAGCCTGGAGCGTCTTCTCTTGTAAAAAGAGGAATATAAGACCAAAGTAAACCCCAAGGAGTATCAGACCAATTTTTATATGCATTAGCGTATGTTTGATCAGCCTGATTAACACAATTAAAAACAGCCCAATACTCAGTAATAGTATTGCATTCTTGGTAATCTGGTGAAGTTGGTGGATAATATCCATCTGGCCAAGGTTTTGCTTTAGCCAGCCATTCATTCATTGTTTTGTAATATCTAGTGCTTTTTCCATCCGCACAAGTATCTTTATTTGGACCTTGCTGGCAGTTAGTAATTTCATAGTTATATCTCTTTTTAATCATAGCTTTTCTTAGTTCGTCCTGAACATAGGTAGGAGCTAATTTTCTAAAAACACCAGCTTCTAGATTTAAATTTCGTATATCCTCAGCATTTGAAAAACTGATTGGATTTTTTTCATCAATTCGATCATAAAGTAATGTGCCTTCAAAATAATCACGTAAATAATTGTTAAGATTAGTCGATCTTTCATCTTTTTTTTCGATATTACGATAACCAGCAAAAGGAACCTTCGTAGTATTTTTAGTATTAATTTTAAACACTGCTGCCCAATCTTTAAGAAAAACATAATCACCATCATGATCAAGTCCACCTTCATCATTTTCGCCTTCGCAACGATAAGCCTGTTCACCACAGCCCCAGGTACCTGTTTTTTGTAAAACTGGTTGAGTAGCGCAAGAGTTAGTAGGATCTGGTACTAATAATGTACAGTTTTGACAAGGATTTGGGCGCAGTATGCCATCAGGTGGTAAAGAATCACCTACAGTACATTGATTGTCTAATTTTGGTAAAGGAGGCTTTGTTGGGTCAAGAAGTTTTGGATTTAATGGATCAAGTGGATCATAAACGTACTGCCACCAATCCCCAAGCCAACGAGGATCCATTAGAGCTCCAGTGTCTCTAATTGCAACTAGCACTTCTGAGCTTAGAGCAGTTCCTAGCTCTTGAAAAGCAGATACTGCAAGTAATTTCCCCTCAGCTACAGCTTGTTGATATGAAGCCAATAATTCTGAATTAGCTTGGATTCCAGAAATATGAATAGTATATCCTGTCTGGAACTCTCCAACATTGCCGTAATTAATAGTTACACTATTATTATCATAATAAAGAATAGTAGCAGTTCGTCCCTCACCAATATCGTAGCCTGATGGTGGCACTTGAACCGATTGTCCGCTTTGACTACTAAAACCAGCTACTGTAGCTCCAACCCCTGGAAGACGATTATTAGCCCAGGAACTGTCATAGTCAACTCCAGTAATAGGAGTAGTTTGGTATACAGAAGTAACTGATGGGGAAGTATTTCCTTCAAGAAGACCTGTAAGTTGAGGAGCCTGACTGTCTAGGGGATGACCTTCGCTTGTCCCTGGGTGATCATAGAGTGATAAAGATGCATTAGTAACTTGAGTAAATTCATGTGTGTTGAAAAAATCCACATTTGGATCAATAGCTCTTGCTAATTGAGGATAAATGATTTGTAGATAAGTTAATAAAATTGCAATAAAAAAAAGGATTACAAGAAGTTTCCGACTAGGGTGTAGGCATGGGTTAAATACCAGTAATTTGTGGAAAGGTAACATATCTACATTATAACAAGAGAGAAAGCTTAGAGTAGAGGGAAGTATCTAAGATAAAAAACTAAAAACCCATCTGACTATAAGGATTAGGGGTTGAAGCGGGAGCAGGAATAGTAAAGATAGTCACATCAACACCAGTAAAGTTGCTAATAAAACGGAGGATAAACCAACCACCTAAAAGAAATAAAAGTCCGACTACTGCCCAGGTTAAAGTGGTTCCTGCTTTAGCATTTGCTTCGGGATTGCCGCCAGAAGTCATATAGGTAAATCCACCAATAATGATCATAATAAAAACAGCGGCTCCAGCCAAAGGAATAAATAAACCTAAAATATTACTAAAGACAATTTCTAAATCTTTAAAGGTAGCTGGTTTACTACCATCTTGGGAGCTATACCAATTAGATTGAGCAAAAGCCTCACTAGCAGTGAACAGTAAAAAGTAAGTAATAAAAAAAGGAGAAGCTAGTAGAGTTTTGCTCAATTTCATATATTCACTATTTTCTCATGATAGTTATATTAACGCAACAAAAAACCCGGCAAAGCCGGGTTTTTAAATTTATGCATTTAGAATAAACTAACTTCCTGATGCAGTTGGAATTTCAAAATCAAAAACGTTAACTCCAAAGAAATAACCAACTAGTTTCATAACAGCCCAAGCTGCGGCTACAATAGCAAGCCCTACTAAAGCTGCAGTAATTCGACCTCTTGCAGCTTCATAAGCAGCTTTATCGCCTCCGGATGTAATCCATTGAATACCTCCCCAAATCAAGAAAGCAAAGGTTAGAATGGCTGCAAGAATAATAGCAGTTTGAATACCAGCAGATAAGAGTTTTCCAAAATCTTTAACTCCACCAGTGGGCTCCTCGATGGTTATGTTCCCCTGAGCCAGTATTGGGCTGACAGTAGTGAAAATAACAGCACCAGCTGTCAATGCTGCTTGAATGATTTTTTGTGTAACTTGTTTCATACTGTCACCGCCTTTCAAAAGAATTGTAAATTATTTATTAAAATATTAATAATACTTTTTATATTCTATCTTACTATTATTATACTATGACTTTAAGATTTTGCTAAGTCAAGAGAGATATTTATTCACACTAACTCCTAAAAGTTATCAGAGATTAGCAAGAACCAGGATAACTAATCCCATCATGATTCAATAGTGAACTTACATTTGAAAAATTGTGTTTTAGATTACTGCCAATATTAAAATTAGAAATCTTATCAATACCAAAGAAATACAATACTAAGACCCATAAGGCATAAATACAAGCCATAACCCCTAAACCGACTACTGCAGCAGTAATTCTTTTTCGAGCTGATTCATTTTTATTTTGATCACCTTCAGAGGTAATCCATTCAATAGCTCCAATAATAAGATAAAACAGACAAAGAATAGCACCTAAAATAAGACCAGTATTAATGATTTGTGTAATAAAAGTACCGATATTATCTTTAAAAAATCCATGTTGGGATACAGCTGAACCAATATCGGTGTTTACCTGAGCAAAAACCAGCTCACTTTGAAAAAGAAAGGCAAAAAAAGCAGCAATACATGAAATGATTAGGGTTTTAATTTTCATGGAGTTGGCCAAGAAATATTTAATATATCAAATCCAAATATCCATTCTAAAAATTTCACAATAGCAAACGAAGCTACTAATATTCCCAAACCAACAACAGCATCAACGATTTTATTACGAGCCTTTTTAATTTTTTCAGGATCTCCATCGCTCGAAATCCAATCTATGGCTCCCATGACTAGAAATAATATTACAGCCAGTGAGCCTAGGATAACAGCTACTAACCACAATCTAGCAATCAGGGCAGCTAAAGGACTTGAATTATCAACTCCGCTATACGTTCCTTCACTGGAATTGATAACGCTATTTTTAATACCTGAAAGACCAGGAATCTGGATAAATTGCAAAAAAGCCATAAATATTAACTAGGACGTAAATATGTATAAATCAAACTGCCAACATTAAGTATATCCAAACCAAGTACTTTGCCAATAATATAAATAATCGAATAAGAGGCAATTACAATAATCAACCCAATAGCAGCATTAGTCATTTTAGTTTTAGCTGTTTCTACTTTTTGACTATCTCCACCAGCTGTAGACCAGGTAAACCCACCAATTACAAAATGAATAATAAAAAATAAGCCAGTCAAAATAGTCATAAAACTGACTACTATGGAAAAAATTGACTCCAATTTTGATAGATAAGCTATATCACCCGAACCAATGGGGACATTATAAGGACCAATGCCACCATCAAGACCCTTGCCAGGATTTAAAGGAGTGGCGTACTGAGCTAAAGCAGTTGTGCTCAATAAAAATAATAGTATTGGTAAAACAAAAAATATTGAAATTTGTTTTAGATATTTCATACCTTTTTATGGATTTGGTCCATATACCTGTGGGTTTAAAATAAAACTTGGATCGCCATATAAAATAAAGCTGATAATTCCAGTTAATACTACTGCGCTTACCATGACTACTAAGCCAATAATCGACATATACATTTTAGTATGAATTCGGGAAAGTTCATCCGGTTTGTCTCCTTGGGTAATATATTGAAAACCAGCCAATAGAAAATTGACAAATGCAGCTAAACCACCCAGAATGATAAAAAATTTAACCAAATTACTAATAAGCATGATCAAACCACTTGGATCAGCTGCGTATCCATTCGGGTTTAAAAGTCCTTTAAATTGAGGAGGCGGAGTAAATTGACCGATTAATGGTGAAAGTAACATACGTATATTTTACAATTGGCTATTAAGTAAATCAAAGCCAGTAATGATTTTAAGAATTTGCATAATCCAATAAGCTCCAAAAATAATCAAAAAACCAACAAAAGCCCAAGTTAATGTTTTGGTTCCTTCAGCTTGCTTGTCAGGATTGCCGGCATTTGTAATGATAGTAAATCCACCAAATAAAATAAAGAAAAACAAAATAATATTAGCAATAACTAAAATATTAGGAACTAAATTTGATATCACTATACCCAGGGTGTCATAGCCACTATTGCTGGTTCCTATGCCTACCCCTCCTTCACCTAAAATAAACTTTTCACCGATATTTACTTGAAACATATAATAAAGTTATTTTAAACAATTTTACTATACCAATTATACCAGGCCTGATACAATCAGCATATGCAAATTGAAGATTTTCTGCAAGACTATCAAAGTAAAGTTAAACCATATTGGCAAAATTTTTTTAGCTCTTGGCAAAAACAAGCTAAACAAACAGGAGTTATTCCAGAGCAAATTTTAGAAAAATTTGTAGAGCTTTATCCTAAAGGCAAGCAGTTTCGAGGAGCATTAGTTGTTTTAGCGTATCATTTATCAGGAGGTAAACGTCAAGCTTGTATCTATAAAGCTTCGATGATGGTGGAGCTACTCCAGACCGCAGGACTGATTGCTGATGATGTTTATGATAATGATGAGGTAAGACGTGGTCAGCCGACTATTCATATACAGTGGGCCCAAGATAAACCTTTGCATTATGGTTATAGCATGGCTTTTAATACGGCCAACATTGGTTTTTACTTAGCTCCCTTAGCTTTAGAACACACCAATTTTGAACCAGATGTAAAAATCAAAGCTTTAAACTATTTTTTCAAAAAGGCTGTAGAAGTCGGTTGGGGGCAAGGTTGGGATATGAGTACACCATATATATCACTTGCTGCCAAGCAAAGCTCGGCCCAATATATCCATGATTTTAAAACGGTCAGCTATTCGGGAGTTTTACCGCTGATGTTGGGGGCAATACTAGCGGGACAACAAGACAAAAAGTGGCTGGCAACATTAGAGCAATATGGTCAATGCTTAGGTCGGATTTTCCAAATCCAGGATGATATTATTGGTAGTTTTGGTGATGAAAGCCAAACTGGTAAAACTAATAGTGGTGATATTAGAGAAGCTAAGTGGACGGTTCTTATTGAAATTTTATACCAAAAACTTAAAGAGGCTGATAAAAAAACTTTTGAAAGATTATTTGCAAAAAAAGTTCGTAACGACCAAAATATTGCTACTATTAAACAATTCATGCGAACATATAAAGTAGTAGAAGCGGCTCAGTCTCAAGCTCAAGACTATTTTGAAGAAGGGTTGAAACTCATCCCAGAACTCACAGATAATAAAAAGCATCAGGATACGCTGAAAAATTTGTTAGAATTTATGCTAAGTAGAAATAAATAATATGGAATTTAATGAGCAGCAACTTACCAATGTCATTTTGGAAAAACCACGCTCTGTGCTGCAATTTTACCGAAAATTAAAACCGTATTTAGCTACGTATTTTGATCATAAAATCAGCAACAGCCGAGATAGAGAAGAAATAATTCAAGATACTATCTTAGCTGTTTTTGATAGCTTGCCTACCTATAAAGGTCAAAGCAGTTTCAAAACCTGGGTCAGAGCTATTGCCCATCACGAGTTGGTTGATTACTACCGGCGTAAAAAGATTAAAACTTTGCTGTTTTCCAAATTCCCATTTTTAGAGCAAATTGTTGATAAAGCTTTGGGACCACAACTGGCTTTAGAAGAAAAAGAGGCAAAACTTAAGATTTTTGCCACCTTTAAAAAACTGAGCGAAGGAAATGCTAAGATTTTACGACTAAGATATATGGAAGGTTTGAGCGTGCATGCTATTGCTGCCCAGCTACAGATCAGTTATAAAGCTGCAGAATCGAGATTGTCTCGAGCCCGTTTAGCCTTTGCTAAAGCTTATCTTTACCAGTCAAGCTACTTCGACCAGGATAGTTAAATACTCCATTTTACTTTCTATTAAAGAAGGCTATCTTTTTGTCCGCAACTGGTTGGGACTAGTTACACATCCGTTCCAGACGGTGCGAGCTATGTTTCGGGAACAGGATTTTTCGCAAATTATTTTAATTTTTGGTTTTCCAGCCTATGTGTTTGCTGGTGGTTTAGCAACTATTTGGCTTGGTCGCAGACTCATTGATGCACCGCCAGGGCAATGGGGTTTTTTAACTAAAGCCTCGATTAGTCTGGTTTTACTCCTGTCTTTTCTGAGCTTTCTCTATTTAGGATTTTGGCTATGGCAAGTTATTAAGATCAAAAAAAGTAAATGAACCGTACTACTATAAATCCTCAAGATAGACGAGCTAGTCTAGAAACTAAGTTATCAAAAAAACTACCCCACATTGGCGGAGCAGTTATTGACTTAAACTTAGCTCAAAATCGCAACTGCGAGCAAATGATTGGTATTGCTCAAGTACCGATGGGAATAGCTGGTCCACTCCTTTTAAACTCAGATCAGTTTGGGCAAAAAGAGCTGGATATTCCTTTGGCAACTACCGAAGGAGCTTTGCTTGCCAGTATTAATCGAGGTTTAAAAGCGACTCGTTTGTCTGGTGGTATTACCAGTTTTCATGAAAATGTGGGGGCTTCCAGAGGTCCTCACCTCAAACTCACCAACATTGCTCAAGGTAGACAAATTATTGCTTTTATTGATACGCATTGGGAAGAACTGAAAACCTTGGCTCATGAAACCGAGTCACATCTTGCCTTACAAAACTGGCAATACCAGCTGGCTGGCAAACATCTGTATCTGCGTTTTAGTTTTGATACGGCCGAAGCTATGGGTATGAATATGGTTACCATGGCCACTCAGGCAATGTTAGATTTTATCAGCAAAAAATTTGAAGTGACCACAATTTTATCAGGCAATGCTTGTGTTGATAAAAAACCAGCTTGGTCAACATTTTTATCAGGTCGAGGCAAAAAAGTCTGGGCTGAAACTATTATTGCCAAAGAAATTGTCGAAACAGTTTTAAAAACCTCACCACAAAACATAGTGGAAACTGTGCAATCAAAACAGCTTTTGGGTTCGGCTCTGCACGGCTCTTTAGGCTATAACGGCCATTTTGCCAATATCGTTGCGGCTACCTATCTGGCAACTGGTCAGGATTTAGCTCATATAGTTGAAGGTAGTCTGGGTGTAACCAGTGCGGAACTAGATGGAGATAAGCTTTATTTTTCAGTTTACCTGCCCAGTCTTATGGTGGGTACCGTGGGTGGAGGAACTCATTTGCCCACTCAGCAGGAGGCCTTGACTATTTTAGGAATTGATAAGCCTTTTACAGGTAGTGCTTCATATTTGGCTGAAATTATTGGGGCTGTGGTTTTGGCAGGAGAATTATCTTTGACTGCAGCTTTAGCTAGTAACCAACTGGCTTGTGCTCACCAAAGTTTAGGCAGAGGGAAACATGATTAAGAAATTACAACACGTTTATCTAGATACAATTGCCAGCTATATTCCTTCGGGCCGAATTACAGTCGATACTATTGCTCAAACTTATCAGGAAGATGGAGCTAGTATTAGTAGCTCTTTAGGACTTTATCAAAAGTCGATAGCAAACTGGGATGAAGATGCCATTACGATGGCTATCATGGCAGCTGGTCGGGCTTTAGCTGGCTCAAATTATGCCAAAAATCAAATTGGAGCAGTGTTGATGGGTAGTGAATCCCATCCTTATGCGGTCAAACCTTCGGGTAGTATTGTGGCTTCCTGGTTAGGATTATCACCTCATTACTTTTGTGCAGACTTGGAATTTGCCTGCAAAGCTGGAACCAGTGGTTTACAAATTGGCAGTGGTTTAGTCGAAGCTCAAATGATTAAAGCTGCCCTGATTATCGGCAGCGATAAAGCCCAAAGCCAACCCAGTGACGTTTTAGAATACGCGGCTGCCAGTGCCGCTGTAGCCCTCATTATTGGCTGCCGACCAGGTCGAGCCAAAGTGGTAGCGACCTCTTCTTATGCCACTGACACGCCTGATTTTTGGCGCCGTCCAGAGCAGATTTTTCCCCAACATGCCGGTCGTTTTAGTGGTGAACCAGGCTATTTCCACCATATCGAAAGCAACTTGGCTTATTTTTTGCAAAAAACTAAAGCCAAACTAGACGACTTTGATCACATTGTTTTTCATATGCCCAATGGTAAATTTCCTCTGAAATTAGCCCAAAAACTCAAAATCAACTCCAAACAGCTTGAGGCTGGTTTTACGGTCAAAGATATTGGCAATCCTTATTCAGCCTCATCGCTACTGGGTCTGTGCCGGACATTAGCTTTTGCCAAAAAAGGCCAAAACATTCTGCTGGCCTCCTATGGTTCAGGAGCAGGTTCAGATATCATCTGGTTTAACGTTCTTAAAAATGGAACCAAGCAGGAACAAGAAGCTTTTACAAAACAAATTAACCAAACTAAGCAACTAAGTTATGACCAGTATTTACAAGCAATGGGCATACTAGAAAGAAATCTATGAACAAAGTCGCAGTCTGTGGAGCCTACCAAACGCAATTTGGGGAACTGTGGGATCAAAGTTTAACTGATCTGATGCATGAGGCAGCTATAGGGTGTTTGGCTGATGCTGGAGCTACAACTGCTTCAGTTGAAGCTGTGTATATAGGTAACATGCTGGGTGGTAATGGCTTTGGGCAAAAACATTTAGGAGCGCAGCTAGCTCAGGAGCTTGGTATTAGTGCTCCGGTGACTCGGGTTGAAGGAGCTTGTGCTTCGGGAGGAATGGCGGTTTTCCAAGCTGTTCAGGCCATTGCTAGTGGAGCTATTGCCAATGCTTTAGTAATAGGAGTAGAGAAAATGACGGATGCTGATAGTGAGCAGATTAGCCAAGCCATCATGGCAGCGGCGGATCAAGATGAGTACTTAGCAGGTCTTAATTTTCCAGGACTTTATGCTTTGATAGCTCAGGCTTATATTGCCAAATTTGGGGCTAGCGAAGCTGATTTGGCTCAAGTAGCCGTCAAAAATCACTACCATGGTTATTTAAACCAAAAGGCTCATTTTCAAAATCAAATTAGTTTAGAGCAAGTGATTAAAAGTTCAAAAGTAGCTGACCCGCTCAAAGTTTTGGACTGTTCGCCTATTAGCGATGGGGCAGCAGCCGTATTTTTGGCGGCTCCTTCCTGGGCTAAGAAAAAACAGCTCAAAAATGGAGTCTATATCAATGGTTCAGCTCAAGCCCAAGACAGCTTATCGCTGGCCAGCCGCCAAAGTTTAACCAGCTTATCAGCCAGTAAACAAGCTGCCAAAACTGCCTACGCCCAGGCTGGTATTACTGCTGCTGATATTAATTGTGTTGAAGTTCATGATTGTTTTACCATTGCCGAAATTGTAGCCATGGAAGATTTAGGGCTTTATAGACAAGGCGAAGCGTATGGCCATATCACCAAGCAAGAAACCTGGTTAGGAGGAAAACAACCTATCAATACTTCTGGTGGCTTGAAAGCCTGT
This sequence comes from Candidatus Beckwithbacteria bacterium, assembly GCA_012797845.1. Lineage (NCBI taxonomy): Bacteria > Candidatus Beckwithiibacteriota > Candidatus Beckwithbacteria bacterium. Next base: position 37,347 of record JAAZOH010000016.1, on the reverse strand, counting down.
GGCCACCCCTTGGGAGCAACTGGTGTAAAACAAATCGTAGAAGCTACTACTCAACTGCGTCAAGTAGCTGGCCAACGCCAAGTTGATGAAGCCCTGGTGGCAGTTACTCATAATGTGGGAGGAACAGGGGGCACAGCTGTGGTCCATGTTTTAATCCGTTAAAACCTATGGAACCAGCACTATATTGGCGTAAAGCAAAGCAGCAACATGAACTCTTAGGTAAAAAAGGCATTATTATGAGCATTACTCATAATCAAGCTAATAAACAATGGATTGGGATTGTTGACTTGGGTAGCAAGAAAATAACAGCGCCTATTGCAGCGACTCTATTAGAACCCAAAATCGGAGACCAAGTAGTCGGAGTAGTTCGCATCTTATCAAGCGTAGGCCCCAAAGATTTGATACCATACGGCATTAAATTTCAACTAGCCCAAGAATTACTATGATTCAAACTACTGACAAACAATCAGAACTATTTGACCTTGTTGACCAACATGACCAAGTGATTGGTCAAGCTACTAGGGGAGAGTGTCATCAAAATCCCAAGTTAAGACATCGGGCAGCTGTAGTTTTTCTTCTTAATCAAAAAGGCCAGATATTTTTACAACATCGAAGCTTAAGTAAAGATCTGTACCCTGGTTATTGGGTTTTTTCGGCTTCAGGCCATGTTGATGCTGGCTCGAATTACCTAGATACTGTGGATCGGGAAACTCAAGAAGAATTGGGAGTTATTGTCCCTAAAGATCAATTTGTACAAATCGGTACAGTCTCTTATCAAACGCAGCGTGAAGCAGAGCTAGTCACTGTTTACAAAGCTAATTTTGAGGGTGATTTTAATTTTAATACAGATGAAGTGGCTGGAGGGCAGTGGTACTTTTTGAGCGATATTTTGAAAAAATACCAACAAGGAGATATAAAAGTAACCCCCTGTTTGGCTAAAGCTTTAGAAGATAAAACAATTCTTGCCAAGCTTCAGGAGTTACTGATTTTGGTTGATGAGCATGATCAGGAATTAGGCCAGATTGAAAAATATGCAGCTCACCAGGGAGTAGGTCAGCATCACCGGGCTTTTACTGCCATTATTGTCAATGATCACCAGCAAATTTTACTCACCAAAAGATCAGAGTTTAAACCACTGTGGCCGCAGTATTGGGATATGAGTTTTTCTTCACATCCTTGGTTTGGAGAAGATATTACTAAAGCTTGCCAGCGCCGTGTCAAACAGGAACTTGGCATTACCATTGCCAATTTTACGCCTTTACTAACTTATAACTACCAAAAACAATGGACAAAAGCTTTAGCGGAAAATGAACATAATTATTTGATGATAGCCAAATATTCTGGTGCAATTGTTCCAGATAAAAATGAGCTTAGTAATTATCAATGGCTTTCTTGGGATCAGCTTTTGCAATTTAGCCAAAAACACCAAGATATTGCCTTTTGGGCAGAACTAGCTATTCAAAAATTACAAGCAAATCCTACATTATTAGAAACCTTACTAACAATATGAAAAGCATAACTGTTTCGGTACCAGGCAAAATTATTCTGATGGGTGAACATAGTGTGGTGTATGGCAAACCGGCTTTGTTAGCGGCCATTGATAAAAGGCTCCAAGTTACAATCACACCCACTAATGACAATAAGATTGTTTTAATAGATAAAAAACTCAATCTTTCTGAGGAGACTTCAATTAATCAAATGGTAGTTTCAACTCAAAAAGCTCGAAAAAACTTAAAACAATTTGAGCAGGACAATCAAATTAAATACCTTGATTTTAGTCGTAGTACGGAGCTGACTTATGTCAAAATTGCCATCATTGAAACGTTTGCATTTTACCGCAAACAGCTCAAAAACGGTTTTACTCTCACTATTGATTCTGATTTAGAGACTGGTTCTGGTTTGGGTTCTTCGGCAGCTTTGGCTGTGGCTACTACTGGAGCCTTGACTGCAACTCTTGGTTTACCGCTTGATAAAACGGTGATTAGCTCTATTGCCCATACAATTGAAAAACATATGCATGGCAATCCGTCTGGAGCTGATACAGCCATCACCTGTTTTGGAGGACTTTTGTGGTACCGCAAGGAAATCTCGATTTTAAAAACTATCACTCCAATTAACTTTGCTATCCCTAAAAAACTAGCTCAAAATTTTATTTTGATACATACAGGTAAGCCAGCGGAATCAACTGGAGAAATGGTTCATAAGGTTAAATTATTTTCCCAGAAAAAACCTGCTTTATTTACCAAATTTTTAAAAGATCAAGAAGAAGTGAGTCGTCAGCTTCTTACTGCTTTGCATGATGGAGATGAAGTGACGGTCAAAAAACTCATCAACCAGGGTGAAATTAATTTAGAAAAAATTGGGGTGGTCTCGCTAACAGCTCAAACACTTATTGCCCAAATCCAAAAAGCAGGAGGAGCTGCCAAGATTTGTGGCGGCGGCGGAGCCAAAAAAGGTTCAGGTATTGTACTGGCTTACCACAAGGATAAAACAAAAATTACAGAAATTTGTCAAAAACATAAACTAGCAACTTTTACTACCACGCTTGGTAGTGAAGGTTTGCGCATCGAAAGGGCAAACCCTATTACCAAACACTAAGGAGATTTTATGGCTAAAATTACCGTTTCGGCTCCAGGGAAATTAATGCTGCTGGGCGAACATAGTGTGGTTTATGATCGACCTTGTTTAGTAACAGCAGTCGATTCTCGGGTTCATGTACAAATTAAAACCACTAAAGTTCCAACTTTGACTATTAATGCTCCAGAAGTGGAAATCAAAAACTACAAGCGTTCTATCACTGATTTTAAACCGTCTAAGAAACTGCCTCGAGGAGTTCAATTTATTGAAGCAGTATTGCAAATTTTATACGAAAAATACAAACTTAATTCTGGGCTTTCAATTCGGACTAGAAATGGCTTTTCATCTAAATATGGTTTAGGTAGCTCTTCAGCAGTGAGTGTCTGTACGGCCAAAGGTATTTCCGAACTTTTCAATCTAAAATTAAGCAATCAAGAAATTTTTGAAATTGCATACCAAGCTGTACTTGAAGTGCAGGGTGTAGGGTCTGGTTTTGATGTAGCTGCAGCCATTTGGGGTGGGACTTTATATTTTGAAACTGGTGGTAAAGTTATCGAACCTTTAGAAATTAAAAAACTTCCTCTTATTGTAGTTTATTCTGGTGTTAAAGCTGACACGGCTACCATTGTTAAAAAATTAGCCAAAATGCGGACTCTTAAACCCAATTATGTTAACAGTCGTTTTGATCTTATTACTAAACTGGTAAAAAAAGCTAGAGATTTAATTGAAACCAAACGGTGGGAAGAATTAGGAGAGCTATTTAATAAAAACCAAAAAATTCTTCATGATCTAGGAGTAAGTACCGACATTTTGCACAAACTTTGTGTGACCTCAATTTTGCATGGGGCTGAAGGAGCTAAACTCTCTGGATCAGGTGGAGGAGATTGCTTAATTGTTATGTCTGCCAATGGCCATAAACATGTAATTGAGCAACGTTTAGTAGAAGCAGGAGGAACATTGGTACCAGTCGAAACTGGAGCCAAAGGAGTTAGTATTGATGAGAAAAGTAATTAATTACATATGCAAACTATGAAAAAACATCTAAAAGCCACTGCTCATGCCAATATTAGCATGGCTTTGGTTAAGTATTGGGGTAAACGAGATGAAACCTTAATCCTGCCTCAAAATAGTAACTTAGCGATTACTTGGGACCAGTACGGTTCAACCACAACTGTTGAATTTAACTCTAGCTATAAACGAGACATTTTTACACTTGATGGTCAGGAATTTAAAGAAGGAGAAGAATATGATCGAGTGATTGGTCAACTAAATCTAGCTCGTAAACTAGCAAAAATCAAATTAAAAGCCAAGGTAGTTTCCCAAAACGAAGTTGAAACTCAAGCCGGACTGGCTTCTTCAGCTTCAGGAGCTGCAGCACTGGCAGCCGCTTCAGCTAAAGCAGCTGGGTTAAATTTAAACTCTAAACAGCTCTCAATTTTAAGCCGTCAAGGTTCAGGATCTTCTTGTCGAAGTATTTTGGGTGGTTTTGTGGAGTGGCAAAAAGGCTCAAAAGCAGATGGCAGTGATAGTTATGCAGTTCAACTTTATGATGAGAACTATTGGCCTCAGTTGTGTATGTTAACGGTAGTAGTTAGTACCAAGAAAAAAGAGCTTAAAACTCGAGCTGGCATGAAACAAACCGTAGCTACCTGTCCGTTTTATCCTTGTTGGCTTGCAACTGTTGAACAGGATTTAAAGGAAATAAAACAAGCTATCAAAGCTAAAAATTTTACTAAAATGGGAGAAATTTCTGAACATAATGCACTAAAACTACACGCATTAATGTTAACTACCAAACCGTCTATTATTTATTGGCTACCCGAAACAGTCGAGCTAATACATCAAGTTCAAAATTGGCGGGACGAAGGCTTAGAAGCTTATTTTACGATTGATGCAGGACCACAAATCAAAATTTTAGCTTTGGAAAAAAATGTTTCTAAAATTAAACAACGTTTGAATAAACTCCAAGGAGTAAAGAAAGTGGTAACTTTAAAACCCGGTAAGGGAGTGGAATACTTATCAAGACATTTATTTTAATATCGAAACATCAAATGTTTCCGGATCAATCACTGACCAGGCTTTTTTAAGAGCTATTTTTTCCAAATCAGCACCAGGATTGACGCAAATAGGATGTTCAACCAAAGACAGCATTTGAATATCAGCTTCGGAATCACCGAAAGCATATGAGTTTTTGAAAGAGTATTTCTGAAACAATCCATCTAAAGCCTCTTTTTTATCTTTTTTAGTAGCTAGATACTGACTGACTTTACCAGTAAAGAGACCTTGTTGATTAAGCTCAAATTGGGAAGCTAAGTAACCTTTAACATTAAACATTTTAGCAATGCTGGCAGCCAGAAAGTCAGGTTCACCAGTTACTAAAAAGATATCGTGAGTTTGGCTACAATTTTTGACAACTTTACTAAAATAACTAAAGAAATGTTTTTTATGTTTTTTAAAAAAACTAAAGCTATGATCAAAGACTGCCTGATACGATTGACCAGCTAAACCCTTAGCCCAATGATCTAAAAGCACAGCTACAAACTTTTCATAATCATACAGCCCTACTTTATATTCGGCCAGATCTTGAGTAAAAAGCTCCATGGTTTTAAAATCAATAAATTTGTCCTGAAATTGAGCCTTGGTAAGAGGAAAAATAGTGTAGCCATCAAAAATGGTTTGGTCGATATCAAATAACATGAGCTGTTTCATAAGCAGTATTATAACCTGGCTTTTGTTACAATTTCCCCATGAAATTTATTATCAAAACTTTTGGGTGTCGGCTTAATATTGCGGAAAGTACAGAAATTGCCAGGCAGCTTCAGGAGCAAGGTTTTTCATTAGCTAAAAATGAAATACCAGATTTAGTAATTGTAAATACCTGTGCAGTCACAGCTCGGGCTGAGCAGCAAATTAGACAATATGTACGCAAGGCAAAAAAACTATATCCAAAAGCTTTTATAGTAGCTTGTGGTTGCTGGGTAGATAACTAAAAATTTCATAAGAAAATAATTGATTTACCAATTGACCTACTTATTACTAATAAAAATAAAGATAAAACAGTTGATCTTATTTTGTCATTTTTATCAAAGGAAAATTATCCAGCAATTCAAAAAATTACAGACAGTTTAATGTATGAGGCTTCGGGTCGGGCTTTTATCAAAATCCAAACCGGTTGCAACAAATTTTGTAGTTACTGTTTGATTCCCTATTTGCGCGGCCGCAGCCAAAGCGTACCGGTTTCTCAGGTAGTTCGACAAATCAAAACTGCCCAGAAGCAAAGCGTTAAAGAAGTAGTTTTAACCGGAATTGATATTTCCCAATACCAAGATGGCAAAGCAATACTGACAGATCTGCTCAAACAAGTTTTAACCGAGACTTCAGTTGAGCGAATTAGGTTAGGTTCAGTTTACCCGGAAGTTTTTACTAAAGACTTTTTAGACCTTTATAGTCAAAATGTAGTTAGTAATGTTAAAAATGGCCGGCTGTGCCGGCACTTCCACATTTCCTTACAATCAGCCTGTGATCAAACGCTTAAGCGAATGAACCGGCATTACACTATTAAACAATTTAAAAAAACAGTTGCTCAGGTTAAAAAAGCTATTCCAGGTGTTAGTATTACTACTGATGTGATTGTGGGTTTTCCTGGTGAAACAGATCAAGATTTTATGGAAAGCTTACAAAACATACAAGAAATTGGTTTTAGTAAAATCCACGTTTTTCCTTATTCAAACCGACCAGGAACCTTAGCTGGGCAAAAGGAAAAAAAATGGGGAGAGGTTTTTAAAAAAACTAAGCTAGCTAGAGCCAAAAAATTACGGGATTTAAGCAAGCAATTAGAAGAAAATTTTAGAAAACAATTTATCAACCAGACATTGGGAGTTTTAATTGAAGCGAAAAATAAACAAGGAGAATGGGTGGGATGGAGTGATAACTATATAAAATTCCAAATTTCAAATCCTAACTTGAAAAGAAATCAAATCTTTAAAATTTGCTTAAGCTGAAAGATACTGCTATAATTTCCTTATTGTTACGAAGTTATTTGTTTAAGGTGGAGCTGTCCACCTTTTTGTATATCTAGGGTAGATACAATCTAAAAATTGTCTCTACAAAAATTATGGCTACTCAAAATGTTTTGACTGCTCGAACCGAATTTGCTTCAGCTTTAAATCAAATCTGTAGTGAAAGGGGCATTGAGCCAGCAATTGTTATTGCTACTATTGAATCAGCAATTTTAGCAGCATATCGTAAAGACTATGGTTTAGATGAAGCGTATGTTTATAAAGCTCAAATCGATCCTGATAATGGCGAAGCTAAAATTTTCCGTTATCCAAAACTTGAGACAGAAGAAGAAACAGTAGAAGAGCCAGAAGAAGGAGCTCCTGAAGTCGAAGCTGCTTATGATGAAACCAAACAAGAAGAAGTGACGCCTCCTGGTTTTGGCCGGATTGCTTCTCAGACTGCCAAGCAGGTTATTTTACAAAAAATCCGCGAAGCTGAAAAAGATGCTATTTTGAAAGAATATCAAGATCGGATTGGCACGCTAGTTTCTGGTATGGTATTACGTCATGATGGCCAATTTGTCATTGTTGATATTGGTCGCGGTCAGGCTCAAATGCCTCCTCAAGAACAAATTCCTGGTGAACATTACACACTCAATAAACGCATGACGTTTTATATCCAAGATATCCGAGAAACCATGAAAGGTCGACAAATTATTGTCTCCAGGGCTGCTTCCGAACTGGTAGCTAAACTCTTTGAGCGGGAAGTACCAGAGGTAGCTTCTGGAGCTGTTGAAATCCGTACTATTGCCCGAGAAGCTGGGGGTCGGACCAAACTAGCTGTATTTTCAGCTCAATCTGGTGTTGATCCAGTTGGTTCCTGTGTGGGCCAAAAAGGAGTTCGAGTCCAGACTGTTATTGATGAGCTTAACCGTGAAAAAATTGATATTATTCAATATTCTGACGATCCAATCCGATTTTTGACTGCTGCCTTGGCTCCGGCTGAAAATCTGCAAATTGAACTTAATGAAAAAGACAAATCAGCAGTTGTGACTGTGCCTGAAGACCAACTCTCTTTAGCTATTGGCCGAGATGGTCAAAACGTTCGACTAGCCGCTAAGCTGACCGGCTATAAAATTGATATCAAAGGTCCAGGTGGCACATTGACCGAATCTGAAAAGAAAAAAATGGCTGAGGCTAAAAAAGCTGAAGAAGCTAAGGAAAAAGAAAGTTCAGATGATGAGCAGGAAAAAACAACAAAAAAGACCAAAAAAGAAGCAAAAACTGAAGCTAAAGCAACAAAAGCTAAAGAAGACAAAAAAGAAGATAAAACTGAAAGTGAAGCATAGTTTTGATAAATTAAACTGTCATTTTGAGCTTGTTTCAGAATCCTTGCAGCCAATATTGCTATAACAGGATTCCGGATCAAGTCCGGAATGATCATAGTCTTGGCTAAGAAAAAAACTACTCCAGCTCAATCTCAAAAAAAACATCCACCAGTAGTGGTAGTGTTAGGTCATGTTGATCATGGCAAAACCACCCTTTTGGATGCTATCCGGGAATCTAATGTGACTGCTTCTGAAGCCGGTGGCATTACCCAGCATATTGGAGCTTATCAAACCCAACTGCGAGCCAATGATCCTAGTTCCATTATTACCTTCATTGATACCCCAGGCCATGAAGCTTTTTCTAAAATGCGTAGTCGTGGAGCCCAAGTTGCCGATATTGCTATTTTAGTAGTGGCAGCCAATGATGGGGTCAAACCCCAAACTAAAGAAGCTATTGCCCATATTAAAAAAGCTCAAATTCCTTTTGTTGTGGCTATTAATAAGGTAGATTTGCCAGAAGCTAGCCTAGAAATGGTCAAAGCCCAGTTAGCCGAACAAGAAATCTTTGTCGAAGGGTATGGTGGCGATATTGTGGCAGTTCCAATTTCGGCTAAAGCTAAACAAGGCATTGATCAACTACTGGAAATGATTGAACTGATTTGGGAGCTTCAAGAGATTTCACCTGATACTCAAGACTTAAAAGCTGTAGTTTTAGATTCATTTTTAGACTCAAAAAAAGGTGTAGTGGCTAATCTGCTTATTCGCAGTGGCGAAATTGTAGTTGGTCAAACAGTTTTTTGTAAAAATCAAGAAACTAAAGTTCGCTGTCTTATCACTCCAAATAATGAACAGGTCAAAAAGGCTACTATTAGCCAGCCAATCCAGCTTTTGGGCTTTAAACACGTTTTAGATACTGGAGAGTTAGTCACTGCCAAATCTCAAGAGCATGAGACTGCTCAGTCAGAAACTGGAACCACAGAACTTGTTCCAGAAGAAAGCAAAAACGAAGAGCAGAAACGACTTAAGATTATTATTAAAGCCGACCAGGCCGGAACACTGGAAGCTATTACTGCTAATTTAACTGAGGAAATTGAATTGGTTGGTCACGGAGTAGGGGATATTAACGAATCAGATGTACTACTCGCTCAATCAACGGAAGCACGCCTCATCGGCTTTCATGTTAAAGTTCCTACTTTAGTTAAAAAACTGGCTGAAATGGAAAAGGTCAAAATCGAAACCTTTGACATCATTTATCATTTGCTTGAGGATTTACAAGCACGAGTTTTGAAGCTTTTAGAACCGACTATCAATGAAGAAGTTCTAGGCAAAGCTGAGGTGATTGCTGAATTTAAAATCAAAGGTAGCCATATTGCTGGCTGTAAAGTGCTTGAAGGTAAAATTGTTCGTTCGGAAAAAGTTCGGATTATAAGAGGGGAGCAGATTGTAGCTGAACCTCGGATTGGAGCTTTGCAAGTTGAACGCAAAGATGAAACCGAAGCTAAAAAAGGGCAGGAGGTAGCTTTAGTTTTCCGTCCTGATTTAAGCTTTAAAATTGGTGACCAAGTTGTGTCCTATAAAATTATTGACGACTAGCCAGTTTTGCGTATAATAAAGGGACTATTAAATTATCTCCCTGCTCAAATCTTATAGATCATGTCAGCTCAAAACCAACTCCCCTTTTCTCAAACTGCTCAAAAAATTGCTAAAGCCAAATCTATTCTCATTCTTCTACCTCAGCAGCTAAGTGTTGATAGTGTAGCTACTGGTTTGGCTTTGTATTTAAGCCTTAAAGACGGCTTTAACCAACTAGATGGGGAAAGTAAAAAGAGCAAATCAGTCTCAATTGTTTCCAGCGGGGACGTGACAGTAGCCTATCAAAGGCTTTATGGAGTAGGTAGTATTGCTAAAAAATCCGGCTCTAAAAACTTAGTCATTACTTTAAATACGGAGTATGACAATGTGGAAAAAGTTTCTTCTGATAATGAAAATAGTAAGTTCAATTTGAGCATTGAAATGAAGGAAGGTATAGAAAGACTTGAGAAAAAAGATGTTGAATTTTCTTATCGAGGCATTGATGCTGATCTAATTATCACTATGGGTATGAGTAGCACCAACCAAATTGGTGAGCTGATTACTCAAGAACCAACTCTATTTGCTGATCGGGACAGTATTAGTTTTAGTATAAATGGTCAGGTTCCTAACCTTGGCAATATAAAACTATATGATCCGGAAGCTTCAAGCCTAGCTGAGTTGATGGTTAGTTTGCTACGGACAGCTAAAATTAGGATTAATCCTGATATTGCGACTAATCTACTAGCTGCCATTGAGGCTGCTACCAATAATTTTACTTACAAAGCTACAGCCAATACCTTTTCAGCAATTGCCTGGTGCATGCGAGTTGGGGGAAAGCGAAATCATTTGAGCTCCCCTGCTCCAGCTCAGGTTCAAGTTCCACAAAGTAGTTTTAGTACTCCAACTACTCAACCAGTAGTGCAAGCACCCTTTCCACAAGTTCAAAACCCAGTTCAAAACCAAACAGCTTCACAAATGCCGGTAGTACCAGAACCACAAACTACTAATCAAACACCCAGTCAAGCTAGTCAAGAATCAAGTGATCAAGACAGTGAAACACCTCAGCAAGATTGGTTTGAACCTAAGATTTATAGGGGTGGACAGGTATAAATATGTCACAAGAAGCAAAAAAAGACATGGTTGCAGCTTTTTCCAACGAACAAGGAGAAGGATTAGAGCAACTATCTGATAGGTTAAAAAAAATTGAAGAATGGTTATTGGGGCAATCTGATATAGATAGTAGTGAAATTAAGAAAATTTTTGAAAAATTAGGAACTGATAGTTTTCCTTATTCTATAATTTTTATTTTGAGAGAAATTGAGGGTCAAAAAGAAATCCTATGTTTGCCTTTACCAGTGAAAGAAACTAAAGGACTTTATCCTTATGGTATTATCGGTGAAAAGGAGCTTGTTTATTGCTTAAGTCCTCACCCAACTTTAAAAGAAAATATATGGGCTAATTTGTCTGATGACCATGAAATGTCAAGTTTTCTATCTCATTGCCTGATTCTCATGAAAAACTCCAATAGTCGCTCTGATACTATCTTGTGTTGGATATCAGGAAAATTTGCTGATCAAATTGCCTTGAGTGATGTGATAACAAGTTTGGAGGAAGAACAGATTTAGATAGTTATTTTCATCGAGATTGCATTTTTAGATTTTCCTGATAAAATAGCAAGAGTTGTAAGGTTATTTGTGTAAGTTTTAAATTATTTTTATGTCTTTACCAGTTGACGAAAAACAAAAAATCATTAAAAAATTTGCTATCAAAGATGGTGATACCGGTAGTCCTGAAGTTCAGATTGCCCTGTTAACTCACCAAATCAAAAGTCTAACTGACCATTTGAAACAGCATCGTAAAGATGTTCATTCCCGCAAAGGTTTACTTTCTATGGTAAGTAAGCGGCGCAGACTCCTAAACTACCTTAGTGTCAAAGAAAATGCCCGCTACAAAGATATTTTGAAAAAATTGAAATTGAAGAACTAATAGACTTCAAATATAGTTATTTGATACCTGCATTTCAAAATTTATAAAAATGTATATCTACCATATAGTAGATATTTGTACGTTATTAATTATTTAAAAAAAGCCTTATTTTACTTGGAAAAATATATTTAAAGGACAATGTTGAGAGGGAATAAGAATAAACCTTCACGACTGTTTATTGTTACTTCTTCTCAACTATTTTCTCCAAGATACAATAAGCAAATTGTTATGAACAAAACAAATGAATTTGTGACTAAAAAAGCCACAATTATGGGTAAGGAAATTACCTTTGAAATTGGCCGCTTTGCTGGTCAAGCTACTGCTGCTGTGGTTGCTCGGATCGGTGATTCTATGGTACTAGCAACAGTAGTAGGTGGTGGAGCTCGTGAAGATTTAGGCTATTTTCCCCTGCAAGTTGAGTTTCAAGAAAAACTTTATGCTGGTGGAAAAATCAAAGGTTCCCGTTGGGTTAAACGCGAAGGCCGACCTTCTGATGAATCAATTTTAACTGGTCGAGTCATTGACCGCTCCATCCGGCCCTTATTTGCTCATAATTTTAGTAATGAGGTTCAAGTAGTAATTACTCCTCTATCTACTGATGAGCAAAATGAAGTTGATGTTTTAAGTATTTGTGCAGTTTCAGCTGCCCTATCAATTTCCGGTCTACCCTGGAATGGACCTATTGGCGGTATTCGAGTTGGTATGGATAAAGATGGTAAATACTTGGCATATCCAACCTATGAAGAACGGGAAAGCTCAGCTATGGATCTGATTGTGTCTTCTTCTAAAGATGCCATCGTAATGGTTGAAGCTGGGGCTAAAGAAGTTTCTGAAGACCAAATGGTAGGAGCTTTAGATTTTGCTAAAACCCAAAATCTAGAAATTATTACAGCTATTGAAGAGCTGGTAAAAGAAGTAGGCAAACCCAGAATGGAGCTAGCAGAATCTGAACCTTTGGATAAAGCAATTACTGATGAACTGCAAAAACAGGCCAAACCAGTTATTGAAGAGCTGCTTAAATCTGAAGCTGCTGGCAAGATCAATAAAGAACCTCTGTATGAAATTGCGGAAACGATTCATGAAACTTACCCTGATAGCCGCAAAAATGAGCTAAAAGATTATTTAGACAAACTCTTTAAACAAGCGGCTCGAAATAAAATCATTGATACTCAAGTGAGACTAGATGGTCGTAAGATGGATCAAATTAGGCCTTTAACTATTGATGTTGGGATGATCCCCCGGACTCATGGTAGCGGGATGTTTAAACGAGGTGAAACCCAAGCTTTAACCTTAACTACTCTGGGTTCACCCAGTTTTGGTCAAACTATTGAGTTGATGGATCAGGAAATCCAAAAACGCTACATTCATCACTACAATATGCCTCCTTACTCGGTTGGTGAAACTGGCCGGATTGGTTCCCCTTCCCGTAGGGAAATTGGGCATGGGGCTTTGGCTGAACGGGCTTTAATTCCGGTTTTACCAGATGAAGATGACTTTCCTTATGCGATTCGAGTGGTTTCAGAATGTGTATCTTCCAATGGTTCAACCTCCATGGCTTCGACCTGTGGTTCAACCTTATCTCTAATGGATGCCGGAGTACCTATCAAAAAACCGGTAGCCGGCATTGCTATGGGTCTGATGGTTAAAGACGAGAATAAACCAATTACTGAAGGCGAATATGTGGTTTTAACCGATATTCAAGGTCTAGAAGATCATATTGGTGATATGGATTTTAAAGTGACTGGTACTAGAGATGGTATTACCGCTATCCAAATGGATATCAAAGTCACTGGGGTAACTACCGAGCTTTTGACCAAAGCTTTGGATGCAGCTAAAAAAGCCAGACTCTTTATTCTGGATGAAATGGCTAAAATTATTGCCGAACCTCGGCAGCAAGTTTCTCAATTTGCACCCAAGATCAAAGTTTTACACATCAAAAAGGAACAAATTGGCGAAGTTATTGGTTCAGGTGGCAAGATCATCCGTAACATCATTGAAACTACCGGAGCTGAAGTTGATATCAACGATGAAGGTCGAGTGGTAGTTACTGCCGTTGACCCAGAAGCAGTCCAAAAAGCCGCCGACTGGATTGAAGGTATTACCCGCGAAATCCAGGTTGGTGAAGTTTTTGAAGCTGCTACTGTAGTTAAGATCACTGATTTTGGAGCTTTTGTAGAGTATTTGCCCGGACGGGAAGGTCTAGTCCATGTATCTAAAATGTCAGCCGACTATGTGTCTGATCCTCATCAGGTAGTAGCTGAAGGAGATAAGGTCAAAGTCCGAGTTGATGATATGGACGAAATGGGTAGAGTGAGATTATCAATGCTGTTTGGAGAAGATATTGAAAAAGCTAAACAGCGAAATGGTAATGGCGGCGGCGACCGAGGCGATCGTGGTGGTCGTTCTGGTGGAGGCTTTAGGTCAGGCGGCAGTGATCGAGGTGGTTTTAGATCTGGTGGTAGCGATCGGGGCGGATTCCGTTCCGGTGGTAATCGCCGTGATTTTGGTCGAAGAGATCAACGAAGTGGTGAACGCCGTGATTTTTCACAAAACCGCTACTCAAATCAAAGTAGTAGTAGACGGGAAAAAACCACTTCTACGCCTAAAACCATGGCTGATTGGAATGACCGGTAAGATTTGGCCCGCCTGCAAAAGCTATCGCTTTAGCGATTGCGGACAGGTAACTAAAAGTTTGTAACTAGTAACTAGAAAAGCCCCGAGCAATCGGGGCTTTTGTTTTTGTCCCCCTTGAAAAGAGGGAGTAAGGGGGTTCTCTATCCACTTTCCTTTACTTGTTTAAAACTATTAAAGCCTATTTCTTTATGCCGACAAAGCTATATTCCTATTTTTTGAACTTTTGGTATACTTTTCTCATGAATTCAGATAAAGTAGTCAATCAACTTAGAAAATGGGCAAAGTTTAATGATGTTGTCAGAGCGGTGGTTTTGACTAGTTCACGGAGTGATAACACAAATGCAACTGTTGATCAATTCTCCGATTACGATGTGGTCGTTTATGTAAACTCTCTAGATGATTTCCGCAATGATGATTGGTTACCTTTTTTTGGTAAGATCTTAGTTAAATGGCCTTTAAAGCCAGAAAGCGAATTTGGAGAAAATTGGCTAACCAGATTAGTTATTTTTGAAAACCGAACTAGGATTGATTTCCAAATTACTACTGATACCCACACACCTCCTTTTGATTACGATTTGGGTTATTTGGTAATTATTGACAAAGATGGTTTTACAAAAAATTTTCCAAAAGCAACTAAAACGAAGCATCTTATCCAGAAACCAACTCAGCAAGAATTTTTAGAGATGGTAAATGCTTTTTTCTGGGATGCTACCTATATTCCCAAATATTTATATCGGGAAGATTTATTCTATACAAACTATATGTTTGAGGTTGATTTACGTTTTAGTCATTTTGAAAAAATGATTGAATGGTACATAGGCAGTCAACATAATTGGACAGTTAATACCAACGTTCATGGAAGATTATTTCCAAAATATCTTGATAATGTGACTTGGAATAATATTAAAGAAACATTTGCTGGAGCCAATACAAAGGATGTATGGAATGCATTTTTTAAACTAGTCAAAGTTTTTACATCTCTTGCAAGAGTGGTAGCTGAAAAATGTGAGTATCCGTATCCGAAAGCTCAAGAGAAAAAAATGTTGCATTACTTTCAAAAGTCAAAAGAAATGTTTGATAATAAAACTTCTCTATAAATTAGTCGGAGCAGGTAGTCTCAACTTGCTCTGTCTGTTTCCTCATGCCAGAATAAAGAAGTGAAAAAAGTAAAAGATTCTTTCTGGCAAAATACATGGTTTTGGGCGAGCTTTATTTTCATTTTGGCAGCAGCTTTTCGCTTGACTAACCTATCTCTAATTGAATTTAAAGCCGACGAAGCCCTGGCCATGCTTTCAGCGGCTTCTTTTTACCAAAAACCATTTATTGCCAGTAATTCCGGAGTTTCCAGTATTGGGATTCTGTACCCACCATTATCCTACTTTATAATTACGATCCTTAGCTTGTTTTCAAGTAGCCCGGTGTTTGTCAGTTTTTTAATAGCTCTTATTAACTCGGCTTTAGTAGTTTTATTTTATTTACTGCTGAGAAAATATTATGGCAAGTTGGTGGCAATCGTAGCTTCAGTTTGGATGGCCAGCTCACCATGGAGTATTTTATTTTCCCGTAAAATCTGGAATCCGGATCTGGTTCTCATTTTAGTCTTACCCATTCTCTATTTTTTACTTCAAATCTTAAAAAAGCCAAACAAAAAAGCGTACTTGTGGTTATTTTTATGCCTGGCATTACTTACCCAATTGCACTTTTCCGGGCTATATTTACTATTAATTATTGGAGGGATTTTTTTCTACTACAAAGTAAAACCAGGCTACCAACAAGCTGGACTTGGTTTTGCTCTAGGAATTATCCCGGCTTTGCCATTATTTTTTTACAATATAAATTCCCAACCATTTTGTCGGGATTGTTTAGCTTTTGGGGAGTATCTCAAACTGCCCAAACAGTTTCAGCTGGCCAACTTGATTCGGCCATGGCAGTTTGCGACAGGACTCAATTTTACTGATGTGCTGGGACAGGATTATCAGCTCTTTTTACAGCAGTACCCAGTTGTTGCCTATATAAGTGGGATATTTTTGCTCAGTTTTATTTTGGCTCTTTTGGGAGCTTATCTTCTTTATAAAGATAAAAAACAGCATTGGCTGCTGCTGATTGTTGGTTTGGTGCCGGTTTTGTACTTTATTTTGAGACTACCTGCTTATATGTACTATTTTGTCATCTTAAGTCCATTTATTTATTTGTTTTTAGCTTTGACTTTTAAAAACATCCTCCAGTTTAATAAATCAAAGTTATGGCAGAGTTTTATCATCTTTATTTTTATTACCATCCAAATTGCTAACATGCTTTTTGCCTATTCATTTTTCAGTTTCGTTAAAGCCAAACAGGTGATTGCTGGCGATTATGGGCCAACTTATGTGTATACAAAAAAAGAGCTCGAACCCCAGATTGCCCAGTACCAAAGTCTGCCTTTTTACCCGCAGCTTAGAGCCTATGTCTATGTTTTTAAAAACCCTCAACACTTGCACCAAAAGCTAGGGGAGTATTTAGCGCAAAAAAGATTGTGGGAAGGAGCTGAAAACGAGTTTGCTAAAGCGTTAGAAACTAACTCTTCGGATGTGGCGGCTCGGGCTAATTTGATTCAAATTTTGGCCATGCGCGGTAAAATCGAAGAAAGCCAGGTCCAACTGGAAGTTTTAAAGGCGTATGATAGTACGGTGGCTGCTCGTCTTGAGCAAATATTGCTACCAAAATATCAACAGTAAGAAAAATAAGTGTATGCTGGATAAACCAATTTCAGAGTATATCTTGAGTTATTTCCGGTTTCGCAAAGCCTCAAATGAAATAAAGCAAGATGAGGCTATAGCTTTACTTGATTTAGGTTGTGGGCCAACTTGCCAGCTGTTTACTTGGCTACAAAATCACAATTATATTATTGGTAAATATGTGGGAATTGATCCTTTAGTACAAGTAAAAAATACTAATAAACAAGTTAAAGTTATCAAACAAAAATTGAACGGCAAGTTGCCGTTTAAAACTAGTACTTTTGACTACGTAGTTGGCCTAGCATTTTTAGAGCATATTGATAATCCTGAAAACTTACTGGCAGAAAGTTTTCGGGTGCTAAAACCAGGAGGCAAACTGATTTTTACTGCCCCTTCCAAAACCCTACAGCCTTATTTAGAGTTTTTAGCCAGGGTGGGGTTGGTTTCCCGAAGAGAGATTGCCGAACATAAACAGTACTTTGATAGAAAGTCACTACTCAACTTGGTCCCTAAGGAGTATCAAAAAAAAGCTGCGCACCACTATTTTCAATTTGGCTTAAATAACATGCTTACTATCATAAAATGAAATTGACAGCTCAGCCACTTGCCAATTACACACTTCTAATTGTTTTGGCCATTGTAGTTACGATCATTTTTACCTGGAACTTTTCAACCCACATTTTCAGCTACTACACTGATGATGGCGATTACGTTTTGAGTGCTTCAATTTCCTGGTATGTGCAAAACGCTATTAAAACAGGTAAAATTTTTCACCAGACTGATTTTTTTAATGGCTACCAATTTTATCCCCAACCGCTAACCCTAGCTTACTCTGACCACCGGCTCTTTTACGGTTTGCTCCTGCTGCCCATATACCCTTTGGTTACCAGCTTAGGTACGGCTATGAATCTTGTGCAATTTGTGTCTATAGTGGGCACGTTGCTGGCAGCCTATGTTACCTTTGTGTACTTTTTAAAAAGTAAAGTTGCCAGTGGAATTGCCAGTTTGGTTTATACCTTTAATCCTCTTTTTTACGCCCACTTTCCGCAGCACTTGGATTTTACCAATAGGGCTTTGCTGCCTTTGCTATTTTTAACTGCTTACAAATACATTCAAAAACCGAGCTGGAAGCGGTCAGGAGTTTTTACCCTGACTTTGATTTTGAGCAGCTTTACGGCAGTATATTTTTTTAGTTTTAGCCTGCTAGTCTTGCCAATATTTATTGCGCCTTTGCTGTGGAAAAAATGGAAAGATAAAAAATACCTAATAAAACTAGGAACTACCAGCTTGCTGATACTTTTGTCTTTACCAATAATTTTTTACATTTACCAACCGTATGGTCAGTTTAGCCGCCAGGAAATGATCGAGCGGACCATAGGGCAAAACATCTTTTTCTCAGCAAGATTAATTGATTGGATCAGTCCTCATCCCCAAAACTGGCTCTACGGCAGCTTAGCTCAAAAGCTGGACCCGTATCGGGCACCTAAAGACCAAAACGGTATTTTTAACTATGAAGAACACACCATGTTTTTAAACCTTATGCCAATGTTACTTTTTGGTATTGCCTTCGTAGTTAGTCTGGGGAAATTTAAACAGCTTAGCTTTAAAAGCAAGACTACCTACATAGCTTTTGGTCTGGTTTTGGGCCTAGCTTTTATCCTGACCTTTGGGCCGTATAGTCAGTGGTGGAACAGCTTTGCCAGCACAGCTCTGCCCCTGCCGTTTTTTTACCTGCGCAAAATTATACCTTTGCTTTCAGGAATCAGAGTTACTAGCCGTTTCCAGTTTTTGTTTTACTTACCGTTTGCTTTAGGAGTTGGTTATGGTCTAAAAATAATTTTGCAGTACTTACCAGCCAAAGTCATGAAAGTAGGATTTATCGTGGCGGTAGTTAGTTTACTGCTTTTGGAGAACTGGAACACTAAAACCTATCAGGACAACTCATATATCCTTAAGCAGTTACCGAACAAACAACTGCAGTTTTTACGCAACAAGAGTGTTTTGCATTACCCTACCAAAATCCATGACTTGGGTTCAGAAAGTAACTATTACTTAAATTGGCTAACTCAAACAGGTGAAAAAACCGTCAACGGCAACAGCGGCTATTTGCCGGCAGACCATATTAAACTGCTGGAAAACTTGGAAGCAAACTTGGATGAAGCGGCTTTGACTAAGCTCAAAGCTTTGACCGTTGATTACGTTATTATCCACCAAGATTTGCTGGCAACCAGAGAGCAACAAGCCATGATTGCTGCCAATAAAAACCTATATCAAAACCTGGTAATTTGGGAAAATAATAATCTTCAAATTTTGGATCTACATAAACTGGCAGTTCAACCAAAGCTTTGTGATTGGCAAAGTTTGAACAAAAATTTGCAACTAGCCACGGTCAAAAATTACCCCAAGCAAATTTACGTTCTGTTTTTAAAAAATTCCCAGGATTGCTACGTAGTCAGTCCTTTTGAGCAAAAATACCAGAGTTTAGCGTTTACGACCTATGATTTGTTTGGCCAGGAAATTGAGCGTCATGTTCAACTGAGATTACCAGCTATACTAGAACCAGATCAGGAAATTATGCTCAGTGAGCTGACTAATGATTTAAAAATTTACTAATGAAAAGCAAAAAAGCAAACATTGATCCCGAACTTTTGGAAATTGGCTACTGGATTTTACCGATCCTGCTGTTTGTACTGCAAGCTATTTTTACCTTTAGTTCATTTAATCAAATTAGATATGAAGAGTTGGCTGAGTCGATCCGCAACGTTTTTTGGTTGGAAAAAGGCTTAGTCTATGATGGGGTTTCTAGTAACCTGGGTTGGTATTTGCCACTGCTGGGTATATATAAACTCTTTGGCTTCAGCCTTTTTGCTGCCAAGTATCTGCGTTTGGGTATAGCCTTTTTTTCACTTTTGAGCTTGGCTGCGGTTTTTAAAAAATTACTAGGTCTAAAAGCCTGGTTGCCGCTACTGGTAATTGGCTTATCACCCACTTTAATTTTTTTCAGCTGCCTTGAAGCCCAGTTTGGAATAGAGCTGCAAGTTTTACCGATTTTAATTTGGCTACTTTTATACGTCTCGCCTCAAAAAACGTGGCAATCAGTGCTAGCGCTGCTGGGAATTGGAGTGATAGCAATGATAACCTGGCTTTCGTACCCGGCCTTTATTATTTATATTCCTGTTTTAGGCTTTTGGATTGTTTACAGATTAGGGCAAAAAAAACTGGTTCAGTTATCAGCTTTAGTGATTGGTGGTTTAATTCCATTTTTATTAGCAATTAGTTTAGTTACCAACAAAAACGTACTTTGGCATGATCCCAAAACTGGAGGAGGCTTATTTCGGGGAGCAGGTCAGCTGAGTTTTTCTTTAACCCATATATGGAACAACGTTATTGGTTTGATTTCGGATTTACTGAGTAAAGGTACCAGCTATTACTATGAAGTGGCGGCTGGTGATTTTTCCTACCTATTTCCCTTGGTCAGTTTAGGTTTTGTTACTTACACTTGTTACCAGGTTTGGCAGCAAAAAGATAAGAAACGTCTCATTATTTTTTCAGCAATTATAGTGATGGTCTTAAGTTTGTTTTTATCAAGCATGACAAGTGATCCCAGCGGTTTGCCCGGGATGCGGCGTAACACTGGAGTTTTAGTTGGCATTTATACTTTATTCACTCTAATCTGGGATTGGATTTTTAATAAAAAATGGGTTGATCGGCAAGTTAAACAAATAGTAATAGGAGTTTGTATTTTGCTTTTAGTCCATCATGGTTTGGCATACATTGTAAATATAAGTAGTCTATCCAAGCCCAGTCTATTTCAGGCCGGATTATGGTTTGGAATTTATGAAAACCCGCAAAAATCCATTGACTTTTGGGCGACAAAGGCCCAAAAAGAACCGCTTGAGCTAGCTTGTAAAAATGAAGCAGGTGAGAACGTATATTGTCGTTATCCGGAAATATATGCAACACTGGCCGGTTCATGTGAATGGAATAAACTTAACTGTCGAGAAATCTATGGCTTTGATAATAAAACTCAAAAATTTATTCCTCTATCGGTTGAGCTGTGGAGAGATTACTATTGGGAACATTAAAAGGCTATTATTGAGTTTTAAGCTGTAATTAATTACACTAAAAGAGATTATAAATTTCTTGAAAATATGGAACACTTTAACAGTAAAGCACTACTATATCGAATTATTAACAAATTAATTATTGGAATTATAATTGGTTTGATTTTGGGGTTTTTTGCCTTAGTAGTATTTTCAGCCGACAAATTAAATGCAATAGGAATAGTAATTTCTCTACTTTTTTTATTTGGACCAATTGTGCTTATGTATGTTTTAGCGAAACTAGAATACAAAAATCTGACATACGCCTTAGATGCAAGTGCCTTGAATTTAAAAAAAGGTGTTTTTAGTACTTTTTCAACCACTATCCCATTTTCAAAAATTACCAACATTGACTTTAATCAAACTTTTTTACAAAAAATATTTGGAGTAGGAAATATAGTAATCGACCAGGAAGATGCGCAAACTGTATGGTCAGGAATCGATAGTGAAAGCAGCCAGAGGATTATGAAAACAATTGGTGAGAAAAGTAATGTACAACAAATGAAATAGTAGCTATGGAACCAACTGCCCAAACTCCTTATAACCAAACCCAAGCGGCTTTTGACGAGCTATTTCAGGAAGTTGATCAGCTGCGAGAAAGAGTCGAACAAGCTGATATCCCAGACGAACTCAAAGATAAAATTCGCGAAATGCTAGTACGGCTCAAACGAATGGCCCGTTTTGGTGGTTATAGTGAAGAATATGAAAAAATTTCTCACTATGTAGAATGGGTGTTATCACTACCTTGGAATTATCAAACTGAAGATAATCTTGACTTGGAGCGGGCTAAAGACATTATGGATAAACACCACTACGGTATGGATCATGTTAAAAACCGGATTTTGGAGTACATGGCAGTTTTGAAATTAAATAGAGACAAAGACAAAGTCAGCCGGGCACCAATTTTATTTTTAGTGGGTCTAGTCGGAACTGGGAAAACTACTTTTGGACCAGCACTATCTGAAGCCATGGGTCGTAAATATGCCCGGATCCCGTTTGGTGGTATGGGCTCGGCTCTTGATCTTCGAGGCCAGTCACGGCTTCATGCTGATAATGAACCAGGCAAGATTATTAAAGCTCTCCGCCAAGCCCAAAGTCGCAACCCCGTGATTCTGCTTGATGAAATTGACCGGGTTTCTGAAGAAGCCCGCAACGATATTATGGGGGTACTAGTTGAGATTTTAGATCCGGGTCAAAATCACCGTTTTATTGATCACTACCTTGATTACCCTTTTGATTTATCTGATGTGCTATTTATTGCTACGGCCAACAATACCCGTAATGTAGCTACGGCAGTACTGGACAGAATGGAAGTAATTGATATGCCTTCCTATACTGATGATGAAAAAATTGTGATTGGTAAACAATATATTTTGCCAAAAATTATAGAAGAAGCAGGGCTTACTCCAGACCAAGTTCATATTGATGAACAGCTATGGACAAAAATTGTCCGGCCACTTGGCTTTGATTCCGGTATCCGAACATTAGAAAGAACTATTCGCCGAATTGTCCACAGAGTAGCCCGTTTGGTGGTAGCTGGCAAAGGAGATACTTTCCATTTAGACGAAACCAATATTAAAGGCTTTTTGCCAGACTATTAAAGACCAATACCTTTTTCTCCATTTTTATCTCGTTAAAGTTAAGTTTTGCATGGTACACTAAATCAGTAAATTTAAATAAATCATGTGTCATTCTGAGCAAAGCGAAGAATCTTTTAAGATCCTTCACTGCGTTCAGGATGACACATACTAAACTTATGCTAAGAATTATCCCCCTTGGAGGTATTGGTCATGTGACCAATAACATGTTTGTCTATGAATATGGTGAAGGCCAAAATGTAGAGCGCTTGATTGTTGACTGCGGCATTGGCTTTCCAGAAGAAGAAATGTTGGGAGCTGATTTACTTGTCCCCGACATTTCTTATTTGCAAGGCAAAGAAAACTCGATTGTTGGTATCGTTTTAACTCACGGTCATGATGACCATATTGCCGGACTGCCCTATATTTTGCCACAGCTTAATATGGATATTCCGGTTTTTGCCAGCCCCTTAACAGCTGGCTTTGCCCAAGAAAATTTTAAAGAATTTGGTTTAAAAACCCAAATCCAAACCTTTCCCCGGGATCAAATTTTACAATTAGGCAGCTTTGGAATTGACCCAGTTGCCATTACCCACTCAGTGCCTGATACCAAGCACTTAGCTATTACGACTCCAGAAGGAGTTATTTATCATGGTAGTGATTTTAAATTTGACTGGACTCCAATTGATGGTCATCGACCTGATGTCCAAAAAATTGCCTACTATGGCCATAAAGGCGTTTTAGCTTTGTTATCAGATTGTTTACGGATTGAAAATGAAGGTTACACTTTGTCGGAAAGTAAGGTGGGTGAAAATTTAAGTCGGGAAATCAGAGATGTTAAAGGTAAAGTCATTGTGACCACGATGTCCTCCAATATTCACCGAATTCAACAAGCAATTGATGCAGCCGTAGAACATCACCGCAAAATTGCCTTTATCGGTCGATCGGTTGAAGAAAATATCCGCATTTCTCAACAGCTTGGCTTTTTACAAATTCCTGAAAAAGTAGTTATCAATAAGCGTCGGATCAAACAGTTTAAAGATAATCAACTGTGTTTGATTGTGGCTGGCAGTCAGGGACAAATAGGTTCCACTTTAGCGCGAATTGCCACCAATCAACATCAGCTAGTTTCTATTAAAACTGGTGATCATGTAGTCTTTAGTGCTGATCCAATTCCAGGTAACGAACGTAATGCGTATCGGGCAGTGGATAATTTAGCTAAATTAGGAGCCACCGTGTCTTACCGTGAAGTCCAAGATACTTTACATGTGTCTGGTCATGCTTCAGCTGATGAATTGCGGCTATTGCTAACTTTAACAAAGCCGAAATATACCATTCCAATCGGGGGAACTTTCCGGCATATGACCCAGTACCGGTTGCTAGCAACTGGTATGGGTTGGCGAGATGAGCAAGTTTTACTACTTAATGATGGAGAGATAGCCGGTATTAGCCGAGATAAAATCTGGGTTGATAACAAAATTAAACTCAAAACTATTATTGTTGATGGTTTGGGAATTGGCGATGTGGGACCTTTAGTATTGTCTGACCGCAAAAAAATGTCCCAAAGCGGTATGATGGTCATTGCCATTCCAGTTGATCAAAATAAAAACCAAATTAAAGGCCGACCAGAAGTCATTACTCGAGGTTTTGTCTTTGCCCGACAATCACAGGAACTCTTAGAAGCTATCGCAGACGAAACTCAAAAACACCTGCTAGCTGGCATGCAAATCAGAGATTGGAAAGATAAGCGAGATGAAGTCACCGAAGAACTGGAAAAATTTGTGTTTTTAGAAACCCAGCGAGAACCATTGGTGCTGA
Organism: Candidatus Beckwithbacteria bacterium; assembly: GCA_012797845.1. Classification (NCBI taxonomy): domain Bacteria; phylum Candidatus Beckwithiibacteriota; species Candidatus Beckwithbacteria bacterium. The sequence continues at coordinate 13,040 of JAAZOH010000016.1, read as the reverse complement.
TAACGTTGGTAAAAAGTTAATTTGAGATTTTTTAGCTACAAAACAAACAATATCCTTTTTGATGGCCAAAGCTTTTTCTCTTTAAGGTAATTTTTTTAAAACCAGATTTTTTCAAAGAAATCATAATTTCTTCAGGCTTTCTTAGAATAAAATGCGAGCCCGAAATAATAGTTGGGTATACAAAATATAAAACAAACAAACCAGAAGGTTTTAAAATTCTTCTAATTTCTCTAAATACCTTTTCTAAATCTGGCCAGAAGTAGATTACATGAACAGAGATTACCGTATCAAAAAAATTAGCTACAAAAGGTAATTGTTCAGCTGGAGCTAGTTGTAGTTGAAGTTTTCCAGAATCAATCAAAGCTTTATTTTTTTTCTGAGCTATTTGAAGCATGGTTTTAGAAATTTCAACTCCCCAAACTTTATTTGTAAGTGCAATTTTTTGTAAATTTAAGCCCGGACCAAATCCAATTTCTAAAACCTTATCATCTTTTTGTAAATCCAAAAGAGATAAAACCCATTGATTTTGCTTTTGATTAAGCTTAGCCATATCTTTAGCAACATATGTACCTAAAATACCTCGAGGATATTTAAATTGGCCAGCAAGAAGGCGAAAAAGTAGTCTATGCATCTAGCTTTTATTATGTCATATCCAAAGTGAGTTTTTAAAATAAAATAAAGAATCGATCTTTCGCTTTTTAGATATTTCTGTTAATCTTATGGTGTAAAATAAGGGTAAATACTGCCTATGCTAGGACTAAATAAAAAAACCAAAAAGAAGCGTAGCAAAAAACGCTCATCCTCAAAAAAATCCAAGAAGCAGCAGCAAAATGAACTGCAACTTAATCCTAAAGTGGTTCGGTCAATTGCGGCCCTTGTTTTCTATTTTGTAGCTATTCTGATTGTTTTATCGTTTTTTCAAAACGGAGCTTTACTGGAAGCAATTAGACGAATTTTTTCAAGCTTACTGGGTTGGGGCATGATTTTTGTACCTGTTATTCTTATCTTTGGAGGCAATATTTTGTTTCGCCCTCAAGCTTGGTTTTCCCGACCCACATTATTTTTGGGTAGTATTATTCTGACAATTTCTATTGTCAGCATGATGCAAACTGGATCTTTAGGGGTTGAGCTTTGGCAAAGTCTAGCTATTTTGATCTCTAATTTAGGAGCGTTTTTTATTTTTCTCTTTGGCTTTATTATTGGTTTTATGGTTTTTTTCGAAGTTTCTCTTTCTGATATGTATAAATTTTTAAAAGCAGTTTTATCTAAATTCAATATTGTTCACTTATTTACCGTGCCAGCGGAAGAACTATCATTTGAAGACAAACTAGCTCAGGCTTCTACAGATAAACAATCTTGGGAGCAAGAATCACTGCTTGATAAAGAAGAAGAAAAAACTATTCCAACTACTCCTGATGAGACTAAATCAACTCCTGAGGAAGGTAAAGGAGAAATTAAACCGCCAGTACCGGGAGCTACTACTCAAGTTTGGCGATTACCACCGCTGTCACTTTTATCAGCCAATAATAGTAAAGCCGAGCGGGGAGATATTAAGCGCAATGCTCAGGTGATTGAGGAAACTTTACAAAGCTTTGGAGTCCAGGCTAAAGTAGTTGATTTTAGCCCTGGTCCAACTGTGACCCAGTATGCTATCCAACTAGCAACTGGCACAAAGCTGACTAAAATTACTTCGCTGGCTAATGATTTAGCTCTGGCTTTAGCGGCCCGAACCGGCCAAATCCGGATCGAAGCCCCTATTCCTGGTAGGCCCTTGGTCGGGATTGAAGTGCCAAACTTAAGTTCAGCCTTAGTCTCTCTAAAAACTGTTTTGGCGGATGGGGAAATGAAAGCCAATAAAGCCAAATTACTGGTTGGTTTAGGGCTGGATGTATCTGGAAAACATGTTTTGTTAGACATTGCAAAAATGCCGCATATGCTGATTGCTGGACAAACTGGTTCAGGTAAATCAGTCTGTATTAATACTATTTTAAGCTCCATTTTATTCAGATCTACGCCGAATGATGTCAAAATGATTTTGGTTGATCCCAAGCGGGTTGAGTTATCAACTTACAATGGGATTCCTCACTTGCTAACCCCAGTGATTGTGGAGCCGGAAAAAGTAGTTTCGGCTTTAAAATGGGCTATTGCCGAAATGGAAAGCCGCTATAAAACCTTTGCTGAAATCGGAGCTCGTAATATTGAATCGTACAATGAAATGTCTGGTTTTCAGGCTATGCCTTATATTTTGATTGTGATTGATGAACTGGCTGATATTATGCTCTATGCCCCATCCGATGTTGAGGATAGTATCAACCGCCTGGCTCAAATGGCTCGGGCTACTGGTATTCATTTAGTCTTAGCGACCCAACGACCTTCGGTTGATGTTATTACTGGACTTATCAAAGCCAATATCCCAGCCCGGATTGCTTTTTCAGTTTCATCTATGATGGATTCGAGGGTAATTCTTGATTCGCCAGGAGCTGAAAAACTGCTAGGTCGGGGAGATATGCTCTTTATTCCGCCTGATCAAGCCAAGCCTCGAAGAATTCAAGGAGCATATGTCACTGATGGTGATATTAAAAATATGACCGACTTCTTGAAAAATAGCGGAGCACCAGTGCAATACACTGAAGAAGTCACTTCCAAATTTAAAGGTAAAAGTAGTAAAGGTGGGGGAACCAGTGAAGAAGGTGGCGGAACTGAAGATCTTGATGAAAATTTTGAAGAAGCAGTGCGGATTGTTTGCGGTTATGATAAAGCTTCAGCTTCACTGCTGCAGCGTAAGCTTTCCATTGGCTATAATCGAGCTGCTCGGATTCTAGACCAACTTTATGCGGCTGGAGCTATTTCAGCTCCTGATGGTTCTAAACCTCGGGAAGTTCTCATCAAAAACGCGGAAGAATTTTTAGCTAAATTAAATCAGTAAAAGCAAATTTTCATTTAGAGGTCGATAAACATGGAAAGCATTGGTCGATTACTTCAATCTCTGCGTCTCAAAAAAAACCTAACTCTTGAGCATGTCAGTAAACAAACTAATATTGCTACATATTTATTGGAAGCCTTAGAGGCAGATGATTTTACCAAACTGCCAGCTAGTACCTTTACTAAGGGTTTTATTACTTCTTATGCCAAAGTAGTAGGCCTATCACCACAACGGGCTTTAGCAATTTTTAGAAGAGATTTTGCAGTAAGTCAATCAGGTAAAATTATGCCTAAAGGGTTAGCCAAACCTTTAGATAAAGAAACGGTGGTAACTTCTAAATGGTTGGTAGTTTTGGGTATTGTAATTTTATTACTAGGTTTTGGTGGCTATATTTTTTTCCAACTACGTAACTATAGTTTGCCACCAAGTATTGATATGACTAGGCCAAAACCAAACACAGTTGTTAAAGGTCCAATTGTGCCGGTGAAAGGTTTTGTTTCGGCTGATAGTAGTGTTTATGTTAATAGCCAAGTGGTAGAAGTTTTTCCAACTGGCGAGTTTCAAGCTACGGTACAACTTTCACCTGGAAACCAAACTATTACTGTCAAGGCAATTGATAGTAATAGTAAACAAAGCGAACTTCTTATTCCTGTCTATGTGGTTGACAAATAGGAGGTAAAAACGAGACAATGAAGATATAAAATTGTACATAATAAAAAGAGGAGAACTATATGACAGACCCTATCCAGATACTGCTAGCAGTCGTAGTGACGGCTCTGACAATCATGCTGATTATTGTTGGCATTGAATTGCTGCGAGTTTTAAAAGAAGCTCGTAAAACCATGAAACGAACCAATCGAATTTTGGATGATGTGGAAACCATCAGTTCTTCAGTATCTGGACCGGTTAGTAAGTTTTCTAATTTGATTCAAGGCATGCAACAAGGAGCTTCGGTTATCAATACTATCACCCGAATTCTGGATAAACGCTTTGGTAAAAGTGAAAAAAGTGAATAAGTACTTATGAATAAAGCAAATGACACAGAGCAACAGCCAATGATGCCTCATGGTGGTGGTTTTTTTGATGGCATGGTTCTAGGAATAGTAGTGGGCGCAGCTGGCTATTTTCTGTTTGGGACTGATGAAGGCAAGAAAATAAAAGATGAACTATGGATTGAGCTAAAAAAGCAGTGGGAAGATTTAGATATCAATAAAGAAACTGTGGCCACAGCGACCCAGCAAGTAGTGGTTAAAGCTAAACAGCTTAAAGATCAAGTGGAAGAAAACCTGCCAGAAGTGAAGCAAAAACTTCAAGAAGAGCTTAAGGAACTGGAAAAATCAACTCAAGCAGCTCGTAAACAAGCTGATGCTATGGAGAAAAAGCTGCAAAAAACCGCCTCCACTATAGAAAAAAAGTTTTTTATGCGTAAAGGGAGAAAACTGGGATAATAATAATTCAGGATTAATCTTATAATTTACAACTTGTACAACTAAAGTAATAACTTTATGATGATTATCATAAAGTTATAAAATCGTCAATTAAGGAGGTAGTATGGCAATTATTGATAATGGAGAAAGCAAAGTAATAAGATTAAAAGCAGGTTATCCTGAGGGTTCAGAAGAAGGGCAGGCAGGGAACATGTTTCCTCGTAGTATGAGTACATCTACAGAACTTTCTGAAAATGGAGATATGTTAAGAGATTCACAAGGTGAATTAAGGAAAGAAATAGAAAATAGTGGTGAAAATCCTATTATTCCAGAAACCACACCATTAGAAGATAAATTAAGAAGGTAATCAAAATAAATACCAAGTAGTTCTGTTAAAAACAAAGAAATTGCTATATCCAAAGGTCGGAAGTTGGGGAGGTAAATAAATTTTCCGTGTTATCATATATTCATCATTATTTATGTCATCCTGAGGGAAGTATGGCCGAAGGATCTTTTTTAAAATAAAAAGACCCTTCTCTCGTAAATGTGTGATCAGAATGACACTATTACTATTTGTATATTGCTATGAATGCCGATCAAGTCAGATCAAGCTATTTAGATTTTTTTAAAAGCCAGGGACATGTGATCGTGCCATCAACTTCTCTAGTTCCTCAAAACGATCCGACAACCCTATTTACCGGCTCAGGAATGCAGCCGATGATCCCTTATTTTTTTGGTCAAACTCATCCGCTAGGAGTTAGAATTACTAATTCGCAACGTTGTTTTCGTAGTCAGGATATTGAAGCTGTAGGTGATAATCGGCATACCACTTTCTTTGAAATGTTGGGTAATTGGTCGTTTGGTGATTATTTTAAGACGCAGCAACTGCCTTGGTTTTGGCAGTTTTTAACTCAAACTATTGGCCTTGATCCCAAGCGGCTCTATGTCACGGTTTTTGCTGGTGATTCTAAGATTAATATTCCTCAAGACGATGAGTCTGTTGAAATTTGGCAAAAACTTTTTTCAGAAACTGGTATTAAAGCTAAGGCTGTTTCAGATGCGGCTCAAAGTGGCATGGCTGATGGTCGAATCTTTTTTTATGGAAACAATAACTGGTGGTCTCGATCGGGTAAACCTAATGAGATGCCAGCTGGTGAACCAGGCGGTCCGGATAGCGAAGTCTTTTATGATTTTGATCCTGAAGGAAAATTAGGTCTACACCAAAACTCTCCATTCAAAGATCAGTCTTGTCATGTCAATTGTGATTGCGGTCGTTTCCTTGAAATCGGTAATTCGGTTTTTATGCAATACCAAAAACAGGAAGATGGTAGCTTTAAGCCTTTACCTAAGAAAAATGTAGATTTTGGCGGCGGCTTGGAGCGAATTGTAGCAGCTGCACAGGATCAAATTGATATTTTTAAAACTGATTTATTTTGGCCAGTTATTACCAAAATCGAAACCTTGACTTCTCAAAAATACGATCAGCATCCAGCCAGCTACCGTGTCATTGCTGACCATATTAGAGGAGCAGTGATGCTAGCTTGGGATGGGGTGGAACCATCCAATAAGCAACAAGGTTATTTTGCTAGGCGCTTGCTGCGGCGAGCTATGAGACACGCCAAAATGATTGGTATTAATCAAGCTTTTTTGGGCGAGTTGGTTCCTATTGTGGCGCAAATTTACCAAAAGCCATATCCTGAGCTTTTAAAAAAACAAGATCAAATTAAACAAATTATCGAGGATGAAGAAAGCCGTTTTGCTAAAACGTTGGATAAAGGTTTAAAAGAATTGGATAAACTGATTGAAGCCAAAGAGCTTAATGGCGACAAAGCTTTTTACCTTTATGAAACCTTTGGTTTCCCCTTTGAAATTACTAAAGAGTTGGCGGCTGAAAAAGGCATTGTTTTGCAAGAAAACGATTTTATGATCGCTAAGACAACCCATGCCGAGGCTTCCAGAACTGCCTCTAAAGGTATGTTTAAAGGGGGACTAGCTGACCAGTCAGAAACTATCACTAAATTACATACTACCACCCACTTGCTCCATCAAGCACTACGACAGGTGTTAGGAGACCATGTTTCCCAAGTTGGTTCCAATATTACGGCTGAGCGCCTGCGCTTTGATTTTACCCATCAGGAAAAGTTAACGGATGAACAGATGACTCAAGTGGAACAGATTGTAAACGAGCAAATCGAAAAAGACCTACCTGTTACCGTTGAAACCATGACTCCTGAAGAAGCTAAAAAATCAGGAGCTTTGGCTTTTTTTGCCGATCGTTATGGAGAAAAGGTTAAGGTCTATAGCGTTGGCGACTCTTCGACAGGCTCAGGGCAATTGTTTTCCAAAGAAATCTGTGGCGGACCGCATGTTGCCCATACCGGAGTTTTGGGGAAATTTGAGCTATTTAAACAGGAAGCGGTGGGGGCGGGGAAACGACGGGTATATGGGAGATTGATATAAATTTTGTATATATGTCAGAAGAAATACTTTGGAATAATGACTCAAGTACTAAACCAGCGTATGATTGGTGGAAAATAGTTCTAGAAGGAGAAACGATTGCTTCTTTTAAAAAAGATGTTGATAACAATGAACCCCTACAACCTGGTCAAATTTATCGAGATTTTATCTCTGCAAGAATTTTATATTTTGTAGAAAATTCTAATGAATTTAACTCTGATTCACTTAGATAAAATCAGGAAATGAAAAGATTTATTAATCTCGTAAGTAAAAGGTAAAGGGTTCTGTATATAACTTCTATTTCTGCTTTTAAAACTTCTCTTTTTGCTGCATAATAAAGCTTAGGACCACCTGCTGGTTTTTTATGAACTTGGGAAATTTACTGCCACTAAAAAAAGATAGCAATCAAAACTTAACTGCCTACTTTGCGCTGGAGATTGGCACAGGTTGGGTAAAAGTAGCAGTGTGGCATGTGGTAGAGGGTCAGGTCAAAGTTTTATCTACTAGTGATGCTATTTCTGTTGAAGGTAAAGGTGATGAAGCTTTGCTGCGGGCCACAGATATGGCTATGGCTTCAGCCATTGAAACTATCTCAGCTGATCCCAGTAGTGTTATCTTTGGTTTGCCTGAAGATTGGGTTGATGAAAATGGTATTAAAGCTGAGCGTCGAGACACTCTCAAATTTCTTTGCGGTAAACTTGAGCTTAAACCTCTAGGCTACGTTTTGTCTATTGATGCCTTGATTACTTACCTTAAACAAGAACAAGGCACACCACCCTCAGCTATTTTTATCCGCTTTAATGAGTTATTGCTTTTGGTTAGTTTAGTTGAGCTGGGTAAAGTGGTTGGCCAAGAAAATGTGGGTCGGAGTGAAGATGTGGTAGCTGATGTTCAAGAAGGTTTAATGCGTTTTAAAAAAACTGATCAACTGCCATCACGAATGGTTTTATATGACAGCCATACTGATTTTGAAGATATTAAACAGCAGCTTTTAAGCTTTCCTTGGGAAAAAGAACTGAATTTTTTGCATACTCCTAAAATTGATATCCTAGAGCCAGAAGCTTCAGTCAAAGCCGTAGCCATTGCTGGTGGCAAAGAAGTAGCTAAGTCACTTGGTCTAGATGTGTCGCTGCCAGAGGAAAAACAAGTTGAAATAGAGTCTTCAGCTCAGCCACAGACTGCAACAGTAGCCGAACAAACTCCAGAACTAGAAGTGCAAGCTGAACCTGAAATAAGCCAAGAACTTCCAGTTGGATTTAGTGTAGGTCAGCAAGCTACTGTCCCAATTTCTGCTCAAACTAGCGAGACTATTCCGGTTGCTCAAGAGACAGAAGAAATAGAACAAACTGCCAAGCAAGAAATGAGTCAAAAAGCAAAACTAGCCTTGCCAGCTTTACCCAACCCTTTTTCTCTTTTTAAGAAATTGCCTAAACTACCATTACCAGTAAGTAAAAAAGCTGAAACAGCTTTGTCACATAAACCAAAACGTAAATTAAGAGTATGGTTGGTTATTGTTGTAGCTGTGTTGTTGCTGGGAGGTGTTGGTGGTGGATTGGCTTGGTTTTACTGGAACGTGCCTAAAGCGGAAGTCACTATCTATCTCAAGCCAAAAGTGATTAGTAAAAAAATTGACCTCACAGTTGATACCGAGATTACCTCAGTTAATACTGAAGATTTTATAGTTCCAGGTAAAATTGAAGAAGTTACTATTGAAGGTAGTGAAACTATTGCTACAACCGGTAGTGTTAAAACTGGAGAAAAAGCCAAGGGGAAAGTGACTATTTACAACAAAACTGATAAAGTTAGAACCCTAACCGAAGATACTATTTTAATTGGGCCAGAAAGTCTGCGCTACGTTTTGACCGAAAGTGTCACAATTGCCTCAAGGAGTGCCCAAACAAGTGACGATAGTGTGACCTACTCATTTGGTAAAGCTGATGCCAGTATTGAGGCAGCTGAGGTTGGAGCTGAATATAACGCGGCCAAAGATAGTGATTTTGGTGTCAAAGATTTTAGCTCAGATCAATTAACGGCCACTGCTAATGAAGCCATTAGTGGCGGTACCAGTAAATCGCTACAAGCAGTTTCTAAACAGGATCGGACAGATGGTCTAGAGGCTGTGACTAAAAAACTCGAATCTCAGGCTAAAGAAAAACTGGCTGGTCAAAATGGAGATGAGTTGGTAGTATTTCCCGATACATCAGAATCTGATATTGGTGACTATTCATTTAATCATGAAACTGGTGAGGAGGCAGATACACTAACCGCTACCGCTACTGTCACAGTCACAATCCTAACAGCTAAAAAATCTGACTTTGAATTGGTTATGGTCAAAGCACTCCAAAGTCAAATTCCGGATAATTTTTCTATTACTGAAAATGGTATTGAAAGCCAAATTGATAAAGTCAAAACTGAAGATGATATCAATACTGTTTCCGTGCAAGCTCAAGCCAAACTTTTGCCCAAGGTTGATATTAATCAAATTAAAGAAAATATCAAAGGTAAATATCCTAATGTAGTCGAGCAATATTTCAAAACCTTACCGAATTTTTCTCGGACTAAAATCACTGTCAATCCTTCCCTTCCTGGTTCTCTGGGAACTTTGCCTCGGAAAACTACTAATATTTCAATTGATGTTAAACAAGATGAGTAATCGTCATGCCATATTTTTACTATAAAGCCTATCCCAAAGTTCAATCTCAAGATACACATATTCGCCAAACCTGGTTGAGGCGTGTGGGTCGAATTTTACCCAATGTTTTTATTGTAGTGGGTGCTACAGCTATGACTACGGTTTTGTATCCTTTACTGTCTTATCAAATGGTCAATGTAAAATGGGCTCAACGGTCTTTGGCTAAACCTGTCCCTCAAGAAGAATGGGATGTGATGCGAGGCATTGCTCAAAATACACAGCAAACTCTGCCTAGTGATCCGGCTCAGCCGGTTATGGCTCATCAAGAAACCCAACCAGTTATAGTTGATCTTGATTACACGAAAGTCAGCAACTGGTTTCCTCAAGCTGATATTGCTTCTGGCCAAACCTCATTGCCTAGCACAGTCAAAAGCTATACATTATCTATTCCTAAATTAAATATTGATACTATGGAGGTGGTAATCGGTGGCGATAGTTTAGATGAGCACCTTATTCATTATTCTGGCACTGCCTTGCCAGGGCAATATGGCAATCCAGTGATTTTTGGCCATAGTGTTTTGCCGGTATTTTATAATCCTAAAAATTACATGACTGTTTTTTCCAAGATTCCAACCTTGGAAAAAGGTGATGAAATTTTTGTAAAATATGACGGGGTTGAATATAAATATCTGGTAGAGTCATATCACGAAATTGAACCAAGCCAGGTAGAAGTATTGGAACAGCGTTATGATCGGCAAACTTTAACATTGATAACTTGCGTGCCGCCAGGGACATATTTGCGAAGAGGGGTAGTTATGGCAGTTTTGTCAAAGTATTAAAATATGTATAACCATGAACCATCAGATTATAATTGCCCTTTTTGCAAATTAATTCGAGGTGAAGATGGATATTGGAATAGGCAAGAAGATATTATTTACGAAAATGAAGATATTTTAGTTTTTATCTCTCCGAAATGGTGGCCTAAAAATCCTGGTGGAGTGATTGTCATTTCAAGAAATCATGTTGAAAATATTTACGACATACCAGATGATTTGCTAGGAAAACTATATATTGTTGCCAAAAGGATTGCTCTAGCTATGAAACAAAGTTATTCCTGCGATGGTATTTCTTTTCGTCAGCATAATGAGCCAGCTGGAAATCAAGATGTATGGCATTTTCATATTCACATCCTTCCTAGATGGGAAAATGACAATTTGTATATTAATCATAAAAAATCTAGACATTTTGGTCTAGAAAGCCGACAACCGTATGCTGAAAAATTAAAAATTTTTTTTAAATAAAAAATTATGAAATATCTTGGTATTGATTACGGTTTATCTCATATTGGTTTAGCTATCTCCGATGGTTATTTAGCTGAACCGCATAGTCAACTTCCCAATCTTTCCGACGAACAAAGCGCTGAGTATCTAGCCAAGCTTTGTCAGGAAGAAGGAGTGGGCAAGGTGATAGTAGGAATTTCGGAAAGTAAAATGGCAGAGCGAACCAATGATTTTATAGCTACTCTTAAAGCTCATGTTAAAATTCCAGTTTTACTTACTGATGAAACCTTGTCTTCTCAAGAAGCATTGCAAAAACTAATTCAAGCCGGAGCTAAACGTAAAAAACGGCAAAGCAAAACTCATCAGACTGCAGCTGCTATCATTTTGCAAAATTGGCTGGAAAGTGAATAGTTTAATTAAAGCCTTCTTATTTTTTTGCCTATTTAAAACTTAAGCCTATTTCTTTGTACCGACAAAGAAATAGGCAAAGAAAGCTCTCGCTTATACATCGGTCTTCATGAAGCTGTTTTATTCATATTATTATCTTCTAAGCTTCCCTCAGAGGAATGCAGAAGATATTTTTTAAGGTATTCACAAAACAGCTTCTTGATAGCTGCGATGTAAAAAGCGATTAATAAAACAAAAAGCAAAGAATTCTTCTTGCTCACCTCAGGTAAAAACAGTATAGTAAATTCATTAAGAATAGATCTGCCTAGGGAGATATTTCATGCTCAAACATATTATCAAACCTGTCCAGCAATGGCTTTTAAAAAATAAACAATGTGTGGGTTGTGGCAGGCCTCTAACTTTGGCTAAAACTAAAAAGCTAAAAGGCAAAACTTTAGTTTTTTGTGCCTGTGGCCGGATTTTTATCAAGGAAAAAGACGGCTACCGCAGAGCTCTATTTGAAGAAGTATAGATAATTTTTCAGCTAAAGGCTGATCCGCCTTTGGCGGACAATTTTCAAATTTATTTTTTTCATCTACAATGTGTAAGCTATGCCTAGAAAACGTCGCATTCACCCTTTGATTTTCATTATTTTATTTTTACTCTTATTGGCAGGTGGAATAGTTGGTGGAGCTATGTATTGGTGGAACGATGTCCAAAAACCCGTTGATTTGCAGAATCAAGAAGTTGTCAAAATTATTATTCCTAAAGGCTCTGGGGTCATTAATATTGCTCAAATTTTAAAAGACAACAATTTAATTAAAAATGAATGGGGTTTTCGGCTTTATGTAACTAAGAAGAATATGGAAGGTGAGCTGCAGGCTGGTAGTTATTCTCTCAATCAATCAATGGATTTAGCTCAGATTGCTCAAAAGCTGACTGAAGGCAAAGAAGATTTTTGGGTGACAATCCCTGAGGGTAAAAGGCGAGAAGAAATAGCTCAAATTTTGAGCGAAGCTTTTGCTGACAATGGTGTAGAATTTTCTGTCTCTGAGTTTATGTCTGCCTCAGAAGGATTAGAAGGTTATTTATTTCCAGAAACCTATTTATTTCCTAAATACATTACTACGCCTGAAGTTGTAGAAATATTACGCAGTACTTTTGATGAGAAAATTCCTGATGAACTTAAAATTAAGGCCAATGATATGGGCTTAACATTTCAGGAGGTTATGATTTTAGCCTCCTTAGTTGAGCGAGAAGCTAAGTATGAAGTTGACAGACCAAAAATTGCTCGAGTGCTGTTAAACCGTTTAGATATTGGCATGGCTTTACAAGTTGATGCTACTATTCAGTATGCTTTAGGTTCAGTTGCTTGTGCTGGGCAAGTTGGCCAAGATTGTAATTGGTGGCCAGTTGTCACTGATACAAAGTTTAAATCTCCATACAACACCTATTTGACCAATGAGTTACCGCCAGCTCCAATTTGCAATCCAGGTCAATCAGTCATAGAGGCAGTGTTAAATGCACCAGATCACGATTATATGTATTATCTAGCTGAGCCATCAGGAAAAACGCATTATGCCAAAACTAAAGCTGAACATGATGCTAATATTGAGGAATATTTGAATTATTAAAAAACTGAACATAAAATCAGCAAAGCAATTTGAAATTTCCCCTCTTTTCCCCCTTGACACGCCTTGATTTTCTGGTATAGTTGCATACATCGCTTCAGCCTAAAAGCGTAGGTTTTTTTGTTGTTTAAATAAAAAAGAGGTCGCCTTGATTTTTCTAATCTGTTACTACTAGTCTCATAAAATATTGATTCAGGTTTATCCTACCTGAATTTTTTATTTTTAAAACTATGAAACCAGCAACTCACATTGATAATCGTTTGTATTTAGGAAAAACCGATTTACCCCTTCCCAAGATAGATT